>JBJKQV010000420.1:0-8473 GCA_046704985.1 Terriglobia bacterium | reverse complement strand
GCCGCTGAAACCGACAAGAAGATTGCCGCGGGCGACGCGCTAGGGCCGCTCGCCGGCGTCCCCGTCGCCATCAAAGACGTTCTGCAAACCCGCGGCCTCACCACCACCTGCGGCTCGAAAATTCTGAAAGGCTATCAGGCGCCCTACAGCTCGACCGCGGTCGAGCGGCTGGAAGCGGCGGGCGCGTGCGTGCTGGGCAAGACCAACTGCGACGAGTTCGCCATGGGCTCGTCGACCGAAAACTCCGGCTACTTCCCCACCCACAACCCGCACGACTTGACGCGCGTGCCGGGCGGGTCGAGCGGCGGCTCGGCGGCGGCGGTGGCCGCCAACCTGGCGGTGGCGGCGCTGGGCTCGGACACGGGCGGCTCCATTCGCCAGCCCGCGTCGCTGTGCGGCGTGGTGGGCTTGATGGGAACTTACGGGCGCGTCTCGCGCTATGGCCTGGTGGCTTTCGCTTCCTCGCTCGACCACGTGGGACCGTTTGCGCGCTCGGTCTCCGACGCCGCGCTGGTGATGCAGACGATTGCCGGGCGCGACCCGCTCGATTCGACTTCCGCCGACGTCGCGGTGCCCGACTACGCCGCGGCGCTCGACGGCGCAAAGGACCTGAAGGGCCTGCGCGTGGGCGTGCCCAAGGAATATTTCGCGGGGCTCAATCTCCAGATCGGCGCGAACGTCGAAAAAGCCCTGCGGTTGATTGAGAAGCTGGGCGCCCGGCGCGTCGAGATCAGCCTGCCGCACACCGACTACGCCATCGCCACCTACTACATCATCTGCACGGCGGAGGCGAGCTCCAATCTGGCGCGCTACGACGGGGTGCGCTACGGCTTTCGCGCCGCCGAGTACGCCGGCCTGCGCGACATGTACAAGAAGACGCGCGACGCGGGCTTTGGGGCGGAGGTGAAGCGGCGCATCATGCTGGGCACCTACGTGCTCAGTTCCGGGTATTATGACGCTTACTATTTGAAAGCTCAGAAAGTGCGCACGCTGCTGGCACGCGATTTTCTGGAGGCGTTTGACGACGTGGACGTGATCGTCACGCCCACTTCGCCGCTGCCCGCCTTCAAGCTCGGCGAGCGCCTCGACGATCCCCTGCAAATGTACCTCGCCGACATCTACACCGTCACCGCGTCGCTGGCGGGAATTCCCGGCATCTCGGTGCCGTGCGGCAAGACGGCCGACTCGCCCGCCCTGCCCGTGGGGCTGCAAATCCTCGCCAAGCATTTTGACGAAACCCGCTTGCTTCAGACCGCGCACGCGTTCGAGAGGGCAGGCGGGTTCGCCATCGCCTGAGGCTTGTCCTCGGTATTCGAGACTCCAGATTCCAAATTCAAGATTCCAGAAGCAAGATTCCAGAAGCAAGATTCCAGAAGCAAGATTCCGGAAGCAAAATTCCAGAACCAAGATTCCAGAAGCAAGATTCCAGAAGCAAGATTTCAGAGCCAAGATTCCAGAGCCAAGATTCCACAAGCAAGATTCCAGAGCCAAGATTCCAGAGCCAAGATTCCAGAGGCAGGATTCCAGAAGCAAGATTCCAGAAGCAAGATTCCAGAGCCAAGATTCCAGAAGCAAGATTCCAGAGGCAGGATTCCCGAGCCAGGGTTGCAGAGGCAAATTGCAGACCAGGTGATTTCGGCGAGGGCGGAGCCTTGGACAAAGCGCCTACGAGTCACAGGCGCGCACGCGTTTGAGCGGGGCGAGCAGTTTTGCCATCGCCTGAGCCGCGCCGGCTCATTGGCGCAACGATTAGGCTTTCTTGTTCCGGACACCCGGCAACTGCTTGGAATGCTCTTTGCGCTCAGAGCTCACGTCTTTTGTTCCGAATATCGTCCAGCTTCTGGAGAAACTCCTCACGCTCGCGGCGGGCCTGGTCGGCCTTCTTTGATTTCTCGGTCACGTAGCGCTGGCCCTTGAGGCTCGAGTCCTGGAGGGAGCGCGTCCACGCGCCCAGCTGGCGGGAAATGCTTTCGACGTTGGATTTCAGATTCAAGATGTCAGATTCAAGATCGTGAAAGGCGGGCAGGCGCTCGAGCAGGCAGAGCATGGAACGGACTTCTCCCGCCGAGCCGCGGGCGATGTAGAGAAAGGTCAGCAGCTCCGGGTTGGTGCCGCGCTCAAACCCTTCGGCAATATTATTGGAAATGGAAACAGCGGCGCGTTCGATCTGGTCGCGCAGGCTGCGTTGGCGGCGGAAGGGCGGGCGCGCGGTGAGTGCGTAGATGCGGCCGGCCAGTTCGATGCTCGCCTGCCAGACGGGGAGCTGCTCGAAGCGGTCGTACTTCATGATCCGTCTCTGACGTCTAGGGTGCGGCGGCTGGGCAGAGTCTAGCACGGGGAATGGAGAAGACAAGTTGAAATGGCGAGGCAGAGCTGGAAGTGCCCTGGAATCTGTCAGTTGGAATGGCTCATTCCGGGCGGGCGGGATGCGAAGTGCAGCCGAAAGCTTCCTGGAATCTGTCATTTGGGATGACTCATTCCGGGGCTGGCGTCAGAAAGGAGTCGGAGGCGCAGCGGAGCCGAAAGCTTCCTGGAATCTGGCATCTGGAATGATTTATCCCCAGGCAGGCGGCAGGAAAGGCGCGGAAGGTTCGGCGGAGCCCAGGAGCGCGGGTCGCTGCGTGGCGACGAAGACTCAGGCCGCGGGCGCGGAACGCCGAAGGCTTGAAGCGGACTGAGGGCCGGACCAAGCCGAGCGCGGACGGCGAAAACTCAGCCCGCGTCCGCAGGCTCGTCGTTGAGCCCGTAGATTTCGCGGATCTGCCGGTACGCTTCGTCGGTGAGGCGCGGGGTAGTCTTGGAAGTCTTCAGTTTTCCGAGCACGCTCTTGGCCTGCTTTTCGCGCAGGCGCAGGGCGCGGCTCTGCAATTCGAGCTTCTTGCGCTCGCGCTGCTCCTTATACAAATCCATGATGTCGGCTTCGGCGAGCTTCATGCGGTCTTTGACGAGTTGATTGGCCAGCATGAGCTCGGCAATTTGCGCGGCGTCGAGCGTGGGGTCGGCCTTCATCTCCTCGAGCAGCGCGCGCGCCTGAGCGTGCGCCTGGCGATAGGCGGCGGCTTCGGCTTGCACCTCGGGGCGAACCTGGGCCGCCCAAAAACGCGAAATGGTGGGGCGTGAAATCGTCACACCGAAGCGCGCGCTCACCCGCTGCGCGATCTCGTCGTGATGGAAACGGCGGCGGAGGAGGCCTTCCACCATGGCGCGGAGCCCGCGGTGCCGGGTGTCCAGGCGATCAATGTGGGAAGTAGACCGATACGTGCCGGCGTTCAGCAGACGCCGTTTCGGCGGCTTCGCGGAGGGCGGGCCGGGCTGCCGAGCGTCCTGGGGCGAGGCGGTGCGGGTCATAACGCCACCGCCGGGTCTTCGGGGATGCGCCCTTCCACCAGGTCAACGGCCTTGGGCGTCGAGCGCACGGCGGTCAGATCCAAGCCGGCGCGCGCGGCTCGCAGTTGCTTGGTTTCCACGTAACCGCATTTGGAAAGGTAGTTGAGGTGGAACTGCAAGTCTTCGTCGGAGAGCGCGTAGCCGGCGCGGCGCAGAAACTGCAAGCGCAATTCGCCGAAAGGCATCCACTCCAGGCGCCAGCCGACGAGAATCTGCACGATCAGGCCGCGCTGCGCTTCTTTTTGAATCTGCTCGCTCAGGTTTTTCATCGCTTGATCCTTCGTTGGGCCGGGCGGTTCGGCCCGCCTTGGGCTCCATCACCAGCGTAGCAGGCCGAAATGCGAGGGTGGCGAGGCGCGCGAAACGCGCGAAAGAAAAATGTATCTCCTGTGGAATCAGTAGGGTGCGGACGGGTTAGTTTGAGGGGGGGCGATCTGCGGTGGGCCGAGGCTCGCCCCCGGTGTTCCAGATTCAAGATTCCGGATTCAAGATCGCAGATTGAAGATCGCAGGTTGAAAATCGCGAAGAGCAGGCGGCGGTCGAGGAAACGGAAAAGTGGTAGGCGATCAAAAGAAAAGTGGCAGGTGGTGATTGGCAAGAAACGAGTGGCGAGTGACGAGCGGCCGGCCGAGAGCAAAGCTTGCGGCTGGTCACTCGTCACTGACCACTGTTCACTGGTTTACTGCGTTCGTGCCTCGTCCTCGTCGGTAAGCTCGGGGGCGACGGCGGGAGCCACGGGGAGGGCGGCCTCAGCGGCTTCGACCTCCAGGCCGGGCTCGGGCTGCGGCACCTCGACTTCGGTGAGCAGCTTGAAGTTGCGGTAGTAGTCGAGCCCGGTGCCGGCGGGAATCAGCCGGCCCATGATGACGTTCTCCTTGAGGCCGCGCAGGTGGTCGACGGCGCCGCGGATGGACGCCTCGGTGAGCACGCGCGTGGTCTCCTGGAAGGAGGCGGCGGAGATGAACGAATCCGTGGAGAGCGACGCCTTGGTGATGCCGAGCAGCAGCGGCCGCCCGGTGGCGGGCTTGCCGTCGCGAGCGACGACGCGCGCGTTCTCTTCGCGGAACTTGAACTTGTCCACCTGTTCCTCGAGCAGAAACTCGCTGTCGCCCACGTCCTCGACCTTCACCCAGCGCATCATCTGGCGGACGATCACCTCAATGTGCTTGTCGTTGATGTTGACGCCTTGCAGGCGGTAGACCTCCTGGATTTCGTCCACCAGGTAGTTCTGCAATTCCTTTTCGCCCAGCACGGCGAGGATGTCGTGGGGGTTGCGCGGGCCGTCCATGAGCGGCTCGCCGGCCGTGACGCGCTCGCCTTCCTGCACGGAGACGTGCACGCCGCGCGGCAGGAGGTATTCCTTGGGCTCGCCGCGGTCGGGGACCACCAGGATTTTACGGTGTGTCTTGGTGATGTCGCCGTAGCGGACCACGCCGTCGATTTCGGTGATGACCGCGGTTTCGTGCGGGCGGCGCGCCTCGAAGAGTTCCTGGACGCGCGGCAAGCCGCCGGTGATGTCCTTGGTCTTGGTGGTTTCGCGCGGGATCTTGGCGAGCACGTCGCCGGCCGAAACCTCGTCGCCGTCCTCAACCATCAAGTGCGCGCGCGAGGGCATGAGATATTTCTTGGTGCCCTTGGGGCTGCGCACCACCAACTGCGGCTGGTGCTTCTCGTCCTGGGTTTCCGCCACCACCCAGCGCGAGAGGCCCGTGACCTCGTCCACCTCTTCGTGCAGGGTGGAGCCGGGGTCGAGGTCCTTGAACTGAGCGGTGCCCGCCACCTCGGTCAGGATGGAGAAGGTGTAGGGATCCCACTCCACCATCACCTCGCCCATCTTCACCGGGGCGCCGTCGGCGAACTTGATCTTGGCGCCGTACACCACCGAGTCGCGCTCGCGCTCGCGGCCCTTCTCGTCGACGATGACGATGGAGCCGTTGCGGTTCATGACCACGAAATGCCCTTCGCGGTTGGTGACCGTTTGCAGGTTTTGGAACTTCACAAAGCCGCTGTTGCGCGCTTCCAGGGTGGACTGCTCGGAGATGCGGCTGGCGGTGCCGCCGATGTGGAAGGTGCGCATGGTGAGCTGGGTGCCGGGCTCGCCGATGGACTGCGCGGCGATGACGCCCACCGCCTCGCCCATCTCCACCACGCGGCCGGTGGCCAGGTTCCGTCCGTAGCAGCGCACGCAGACGCCGCGCTTGGACTCGCAGGTGAGCACGGAGCGGATCTTGACGCGCTCGATGCCCGCCGACTGGATGGCCGCCGCCAGGTCTTCGTTAATCTCCTGGTTGACATCCACAATGACGTTGCCTTCGTAGTCTTTAATCTGCTCGAGGGAAACACGGCCCACGATGCGGTCGCGCAGCGGCTCGACCACCTCGCCCGCCTCCACGATCGACTCCACGTAGATGCCGTCCACGGTGCCGCAGTCGAACTCGGAAATGATCACGTCCTGCGCCACGTCCACCAACCGGCGGGTCAGGTAGCCGGAGTCGGCGGTCTTGAGCGCCGTATCGGCCAATCCTTTGCGCGCGCCGTGGGTGGAGATGAAGTACTGCAACACGTTCAGCCCCTCGCGGAAGTTGGCGGTGATGGGAGTCTCGATGATCTCGCCCGAAGGCTTGGCCATCAGGCCGCGCATGCCGGAGAGCTGGCGGATCTGCTGTTTGGAACCGCGGGCGCCGGAATCGGCCATGATGTAAATGGGGTTGAAGTGGTGGCCCGTCCGGTCCTCTTCCTCCATGGCGCCGAACATCTCGTCGGCGACGCGGTCGGTGACGTTCGACCAGATGGCGATCACCTTGTTGTAGCGCTCGCCGTGGGTGATGGCGCCGTCCTGGTACTGCTTCTCGACCTCGATCACCTCGCGCTGCGCGGCGTTGACGAGGTCGGCCTTGTTGGAAGGAACGATGAGGTCGTCGACGCCGATGGAAATTCCGGCGCGCGTGGCGTAGAGGAAGCCCAGCGCTTTGACCTCGTCGAGCATGCGCACGGTGGTTTCCAGGCCGAAGCGCAGGTAGCAGTAATTGACCAGCGCGCCCAGGCCCTTCTTGCGCAGCAGGCCGTTGACGAACGGCACGCCCTCGATCAGGTGGTCGTTGAAGATCACCCGCCCCACCGTGGTGTTGATGAACTGGTTCTTCACCGTCAGGGGCTCGGTGTGCAGCACGTCCTGGTTGTCGTAGGCGGTGGCGAGGTCAATCACCCGCCCGGTGTAGCGCAGGCGGATGGGAGTCAAAGTCTCGACCTGTCCGGCTTCCAGCGCCAGCAGCACTTCCTCGCTGTTGGCGAAAGCGCGGCCCTCGCCGACGGCGCCCTTCTTCTCCTTGGTGAGGTAGTAGACGCCCAGCACGATGTCCTGGGTGGGAACGGCCAGAGGCTGGCCGTGCGCCGGCGACAGGATGTTGCGCGAGGAGAGCATGAGCACCGAGGCTTCGATCTGCGCCTCGGGCGAAAGCGGGATGTGCACGGCCATCTGGTCGCCGTCGAAGTCGGCGTTGAAGGCGGTGCAAACCAAGGGGTGAATCTTGATCGCCTTGCCTTCCACCAGCACGGGCTCGAAGGCCTGAATACCCAGGCGGTGCAGCGTGGGCGCGCGGTTGAGCAGCACGGGATGGTCCTTGATGACTTCCTCGAGGATGTCCCAAACCACCGGTTCCTGGCGCTCCACCATTTCTTTGGCGGCCTTGATGGTGGCGCAGTGGCCCGACTGTTCGAGCTTGTGATAGATGAAAGGCTTGAAGAGCTCCAGGGCCATCTTCTTGGGAAGGCCGCACTGGTGGAGCTTCAAGTCCGGGCCCACCACGATGACCGAGCGGCCGGAATAATCCACGCGCTTGCCCAGCAGGTTCTGGCGGAAGCGTCCCTGCTTGCCCTTCAGAGTGTCGGAGAGCGACTTGAGCGGGCGGTTGTTGGCGCCGCGCAGAATGCGCCCGCGGCGGCCGTTGTCGAACAGCGCGTCCACCGCCTCCTGCAGCATGCGCTTCTCGTTGCGCACGATGACGTCGGGAGCGTGCAGCTCCATCAGCTTCTTCAGACGGTTGTTGCGGTTGATGACGCGGCGGTAGAGATCGTTGAGGTCGGAAGTGGCAAAGCGCCCGCCGTCGAGAGGCACCAGGGGGCGCAGCTCGGGAGGAATCACCGGCAGCACGTCGAGGATCATCCACTCCGGCTTGTTGCCCGACTTGCGGAAGGCTTCCACCACCTTCAGGCGCTTGGCGTACTTGCTGCGCTTCTGCTGCGAAGCGTCGGTCTTCATCTTCGCGCGCATCTCTTCCGAGAGGCTGTCGACGTCCACCTTCTTGAGGATTTCCTTGATCGCTTCGGCGCCCATGCCGGCGCGGAACTTGCCCGGGTACTCCTGCTGCAGCTGCCGGAAGCGCTCTTCGGTGAGCAACTCCTTCTCTTCCACGGGAGCTTCGCCGGGATCGATGACCACGTAGCTTTCGAAGTAGAGGACGCGCTCAAGGTCGCGCAGCGAAAGGTCGAGGAGGTGCCCGATGCGGCTGGGCAGCCCCTTGAAGAACCAGACGTGCGAGCAGGGCGAGGCCAGCTCGATGTGGCCCAGGCGCTCGCGGCGCACCTTGGACAGGGTCACTTCCACGCCGCACTTGTCGCAGATCACGCCGCGGTGCTTCATGCGCTTGTACTTGCCGCACAAGCACTCCCAGTCGGTGACGGGGCCGAAAATCTTGGCACAGAATAACCCGTCACGCTCCGGCTTGAAGGTGCGGTAATTGATGGTCTCCGGCTTGGTCACTTCGCCGTGCGACCAGGAGCGGATCTTTTCCGGAGAGGCGAGGCTGATGCGAATGGCATCGAACTCCCCGATCAAACTCACGCGGTCATAAGGGCTGCTTCGGAACAAGGTTTCCTCCTCTTCAGGAGTGCGTCGATACGTTTACCCAAACTACCGTTGGCGCTGCGGGCGCTTACGCCTCGGCGCCGGCCAGGGCGGGCTGCTCCTTGGGCTTCTTGAGCAGCTCGACGTCCAGGCACAAACTTTGCAACTCGCGCACCAGGACGTTGAAGGATTCCGGCACCCCGGGTTCAATGGCGGCCTCGCCCTTCACAATGGCTTCGTAAA
>JBJKQV010000419.1:0-2656 GCA_046704985.1 Terriglobia bacterium | reverse complement strand
CACGCCCACGCGCGGCGCCGGGCGCGCTGCCGCCTCCAGCGCCACGCCCAGGGCGCGGCGCGTTCCCAGCGGTACTTCCACGCGCTGCCCGGGACGCACCTGCCAGCCTTCCGGCAGGCTGTAGGTGAGCGCGCGGCGCACGGCGGCAAAGACCGCCACGTTAACGAGTTGAGGTTGCTTTTTGCGGGCCACGTTCGGCTGAACTCCCGCGCCCGAAGGACGGCTTCCCCCGGCGCCGACCCATTATACGGCCTGCGCGGCCGGGCAGGGCGGCGCGGGAAGGACTAGAGGTGATCGAAATCGGTCTGACAATTGTTACCGAAGGTAAAGGAGTTGACGGTCAGCCCCGGCGCGGTGGGCGCGAGCGTCACAGTATGCTCACCGAAGCGCGGATTGGCGACCAGGTAGTACATGCGCGGCTCGCGAATCTCCAGGTAGGAATGCCCCTGCGCGTCGAAGCGCACGTCGACGCCCTTGTTCTGTTTGGTCAGGTCCTTGCCGTCCTGGCGGATGTAAAGTCGCTGCGGTTTGCCGTGCTGGACGTTGAGGACGGAATAAAGTTCGCGTGCGTGGTAGCGCATCTCCAGCCGGCCGGCACCGGGCTTGGCGTCTGCGGGCTTGCCCTCGTAAGTCATGCCGTTCTTACCGGTTTTCCAGCGGCCGGCCAGCGCGGCGGCGCCGTCGGCGACGTGCGCGGGCATAACGTAATCGAGCGTCTTATGGTGATGGTAGCCGCGGGGATTGGCCAGCACTCCGCGCCCGTACCAGTCGCCAACGTACATCTCCTCGGTTGGGATGCCGCAGCCGGGCGCAAAAGCATTCCTCTCGCGCGGAATCGTGTAGCTTGCGGGAAATTTGAGTCCCGGATGGGCTTCGCGCAGCAAGCGCTGGATGGCGTGCTCGAAGGCGTCGTCCGCGCCCTCGCCCGACCGGTAGTAGCGCACGTTGCCGCGTGCGTCCACCAAAAACCGGTTGGGCCAGGAGTTGCTGCGGTAAGACTTCCAAATGCGAAACCAATCGTCCACCACCACCGGATAGGGCAGCTGGAAGCGTTTGACGGCGGCGCGCACGTGGTCCACCGGGTAAGCGATATCGAACTCCGGGTCGTGCACGCCGACGATGGTGAAGCCGTAGCGGTGATAGCGCTCGTACCACTTTTTGTTGTCAGGAAAGGTGCGGATGCAGTTGATGCAGGTGTACTCCCAGATGTCTACCAGCACCACCTGGCCGCGCAGCTGGTCCCAGGTGAGGGGAGGAGAATTGATCCAGGTGGTTCCGGAAACGTCGGCGCCGGGCGGCGGAAAAGCCGGGGCGCGGAAGTCGGCGACCGTCAGGCCGTTCTCTTCCCTCCCCTGAGCGCGCACCACGAAGGAAGCGGCCCCCACCAGCACCGCCATTGCCGCCGCAGCCAGCCACCAACGTCGCATCGAGCCCCTCTTCATAGGCCTCCTATTGCCTGCAACTTGTAGCGCTGCCCTTCAGGGTAGCAAGCGCGGCTCACGCCATGCGGGCGCGGGCGTGCGCAGCCACCAGATTCTCATAGAGCGGCCCCAGGCGCTCCAACATGCGCACGGCGGGCGGAAAATTGCGCCGGTTGATGTGCTCGACGTTCAGCCCGATGAGCGGCGGATCGGGGGGCAGGCTGTCGAAGACGTCCATCAGGATGCGCTGCGCGAGGTTCAGCGAGCGGGCCAAAGAAGTCTCCGGCCCGCCGTCGCCGCCGTGGAGCAGGAAGCGGTCCAGGTCGGCGGGCACGTCGGCGCCCAGCCAGCGCAGCACTTCCAGATCGCGCGGGTGGCTGACGGGCACGAAGCTGAGAAAGATGCGCGCCTCCAGTCCGTTCAGCTGCTGCACCAGGCCCACGATGTCGTTGGAATCGAACAGCACCTGGGTGGTGAAAAAGCGGATGCCCGCCGCCTGCTTGCGGCGGATGCGTTCGGCTTCGTGCAAGCGGCTGGGGATGCTGATGCCACCCAGGCAGACCGGCAACTCGGCGGCGCGCACCTGCTCGGCCGCCTCCAGCACGCTCGGCCCGGGATAGCGCACCCCGCTCGACTCGCCTCCCACCAGCACCGCGCAGTCGAGCCCGAAATCGCGCTGCGTCTCGTGGAACCAGCGCATCTGGTCTCGCTCGTATACCACGCAGCGGTTGATGACGATGTCCACATCCGTCTTGCGGCGCACGTGCCCCGCAAAGATCCGCGGCGCCAACCGCTCAATGAAGCGGTGCGTGCGCTTGGTGCCGCGCTGCTCGTCATGGATTTCCGGCACGTTGAGCGCGTCTACCAGCGGCCCCACCTGAGCCGCCTCCTCCACCGCCCGCTCCAGCGATTCCGGTTTTTCCACCGGCGGCGGCACCATCTCAAAGAAGGTCACCGGCACCGACGGGTGCAGAATTTTGCCTTTCAGGTCCATCCCGATTTGTCTCTCTCGTTTGGACACGATTCCCCGAAGTTTACAGGTTAAACCGAAAGCGGCCCGGCCCGCAACCGACCGGCGTGCGGCGTTCTAGCCGTTGGGGCCGTGCATGAACCGCCCCAATCAAACCCCGCGGCGATCCGTTACGAACCCGCGAGAAAGTCCCGAATAGTCTCGAAATCCTGCCGCAGAACCTTCTCCTCGCGGGCATTGCGCAGGATGTAGGCGGGATGAAAGG
>JBJKQV010000418.1:0-14188 GCA_046704985.1 Terriglobia bacterium | reverse complement strand
CGCTCGGCGGGAATCTGCACCAGCGCGTTGAGCCGCGGATTGACCGCCTGGATGCGCTCCAGGTGCGCGGCCAGCAATTCGGCGGATGAGATTTTCTTCCGGCGGATGGCTTGCGCCATTTCCGAAGCGGAGGAGAGAAGGAGCGGGTTCATAGGATTTATCCGGGAAATGCGCGCGGCGGGCAGACTTGCTTCAAGCTTTCGACTTTCAACTTTCGACTCTCAACTGGTTTCCGTGAGCCGGCTGGGACTCGAACCCAGAACCCCTGCCTTAAAAGGGCAGTGCTCCACCATTGAGCTACCGGCCCACATGTCGACCTTTCAAAATTACACCAGTTCTCGCCGCGCGGTAAACCGCAAATTCCGCCGGCGGCACAACGCCCAGCTCACACTCCCTCGACGATGACCAGGTCGGCTTTCGCTGCCCGCTGCCGCAACGCTTTCAGCGGCTGATACGCGGGGTCATTGCAAAAGGCCAGCGCCGACGCGCGGTCGGGAAAGCGGAACAGGACCAGCCGGTTGGGCTTCCAGTTGCCCTCCACCACCACCGACGTCCCGCCTCGCACCAGGTACTCTCCGCCGTGCTTGCGAATGAGGGCGGGGACTTGCGCTTTGTACTCCTCGTAAGCCGCCGCGTCCTCGACTTCGATGTTGGCGATCATGTAGGCGCTCAATGGGCTTTCACCTCCGGATCGGTCATCAGGATTCCTAAGCCCTCGCCGTTCGGGCAGTGCTTGGGCCTGCAATTATAGCCGATGGCGGCGGGGTTCATCTCCGCCGCCGCGCGCCGCCGCCGGCTCCGTTCGATTGACAACCTTTCGGCGGACAGCATACTATTTCTGATTGTTGCCGTGAAATGCGCGAAGCGGGGCGCAGCGAGGTGACGGACGCATCCGCCGCCGTTCGCAGGGCGCTCGAAGAAGCCGAGTCGGTAGCCGTCCTGACGGGGGCGGGGATTTCCGCCGAAAGCGGTGTGCCCACTTTCCGCGGCGGTGGCGGCCTGTGGCGGAACTTTTCCCCCGAGCAGCTGGCCACGCCCGAAGCTTTCGCGCGCGACCCGCGGCTGGTTTGGGAATGGTACGACTGGCGTCGCGGACGCGTCGCCGCCGCGCAGCCTAACGCCGGGCATCGCGCACTGGCGGAGTTGGAAAGGCGCGCCGCCGGGCAGGGCGCGCGTTCTTTCACGCTCATCACCCAGAACGTGGACGGCTTGCACGACCGCGCCGGCAGCCGCCGCATCGCCAAGCTGCACGGCGACCTCTGGCAGACGCGCTGCCTGGGCTGCGGCGCGGAAGCACGAAACGAGCAGGTGCCCCTGGCGGAGCTTCCGCCGCCTTGCCGCTGCGGAGGGCTGTTGCGCCCGGCGGTCGTCTGGTTCGGCGAAACGCTGCCCGCTGCGGTTGGGAAGCGGCGCTGGCCGCCTGCCACGCCGCTCAAGTGCTGCTGGTGGTGGGAACTTCCGGGGTGGTTTATCCCGCCGCGGGACTGGTGGAGGTGGCGTGCCGTGCCGGGACGCGCATCGCCGTCGTGAATCCAGAGCCCACGCCGCTGGCCGCGCGCGCGGATTGGGTTTTGCCGGGACCGGCAGGGGAGATTTTACCGAGGCTGCTATGAAACTTGCGTATCTCGATTGCGCTTCCGGAATCAGCGGCGACATGTTTCTGGCCGCGCTGCTCGACGCCGGACTGCCGGCGGCGGCGTTGTTGGAAGAGCTGAAGAAGATTCCGCTGGGTTTCTACGAGTTGCATCGCACGTGCGTGGTGCGCGGGAGCTTGGCGGGCACGCACGTGGAGATTCGCGACGCGGGCGGCCACCCGGCGCGGCATCTCTCTCACATCGAGAAGTTGATCGGCGAGAGCACCCTCGCCGAGAGCGTGAAGGAACGTTCTCTCAAGATCTTCCGGCGCCTGGCTGAGGTGGAGGGCAAGCTCCACAACAAGTCGCCCGAGAAGTTTCATTTTCACGAGGTGGGCGCGCTGGATTCGATTGTGGACGTGGCGGGAGCGTGCGCGGGGCTGGAGTTGCTGGGAATTTCCGAGCTCGTCTGCTCGCCGCTCAACGTGGGCGGCGGCCGCGTGGAAGCCGCGCACGGCACGCTGCCCGTGCCGGCGCCCGCCACCGCCGAGTTGCTGAAGGGCATTCCGGTGTACTCTTCGGGCGTCGAGGCGGAATTGGTCACGCCCACCGGCGCGGCGCTTGTTTCCGCGCTGGCCTCGGGATTCGGACCACTGCCCGCTATGAAGATCGAGCGCATCGGCTACGGGGCGGGCCAGAAAGAAGTCCCCGGGCAGCCCAACATCGCGCGGCTGCTGCTGGGCGAGCGGGAAGAGACGGCGCAAGCGCGCGAGGGCGCGCCCGGCGACGAAGTGGTTTCGGTCATCGAGGCCAACCTCGACGACATGAACCCGCAGCTTTTCGGCTACCTGACGGAGCGGGCGCTGGCCGCCGGAGCCTTGGACGTCACCTGCACGCCGGTGCAGATGAAGAAGAGCCGCCCGGGAATGAAGGTCAGCGTCCTGTGCGCGCCCGAGGCGGGCGACGCGCTGGCGGCGCTGGTCTTTGCCGAGACCACCACCCTGGGCGTACGCATTTACGAAGCGCGGCGCAAGGTGCTGGAGCGCCAGGTGGTGACGGTGGAAACGCTTTACGGCCCCGTAAACGTCAAGCTGGGCCGCCTGGACGGCCGGGTTGTGAATGCCGCGCCCGAATACGAGGATTGCCGCAGGATCGCGGAGGAGAAGCAGGTGCCGCTCAAGGAAGTGGTTGCGGCGGCGCAGGCGGCGTACAGGAAAAACTAGCTGCCGGGTGTTAGCCGTGATGCGGAAATGTTAAGGGTGAAGTGAAAAGGTTAAGAGAGCGGCGAGCGCTTTTTTGTTTTATCCTTTACACCTTAGCCTTGCCAATGCATCTCACGCTTTGATGAGAACCTTTTATCTGACCACTCCGATCTACTATCCCAACGCCCGGCCGCATGTCGGGTCGGCGTACACGACCATCGTGTGCGACGTCATCGCGCGCTACAAGCGCATGTGCGGGTACGACGTGGCGTTTCTGACCGGCACCGACGAGCACGGCGAGAAGCTGCAACGCGCCGCCGAGACCGAGGGCGTTACGCCGCAGGAATTTGTGGCCGAAAAGCGCAAGCTGTTCATCGGTCTCTGGGAAAAGCTGGGGATTCCGGACAGCGTTTATCCCCAGGGGCGGCCCGGCACGCTGCGCTTCATTTACACCGACCATCCCGACCACACCGCCTCCGTGCAACGGCTGTTGCTGCGCGCCCGCGAGCACGGCTTTGTGGACAAGCGCCGCTACGAAGGCCGCTACTGCGTCTCCGACGAGCGCTACATCTCCGAGGGCACCAACCCCGTCATCTGTGACATCTGCGGCCGCCCGGCGGAGCTGATCAGCGAGGAGAACTATTTCTTCAAGCTTTCGGAGTTCCAGGAGAAGCTCCTGCGGCTCTACGACGAGCACCCCGATTTTGTGCGGCCGGACTACCGCATGAACGAGGTGAAGAGTTTCGTGCGCAGCGGGCTGCGCGACATTTCGGTGAGCCGCAAGCGCCTGAAGTGGGGCATCCCCTGGCCGGACGACCCCGAGCAGGTTTTCTACGTCTGGTACGACGCGCTGACCAGCTACATGACCGGCATCGGCTACGCGCAGGGCGAGGCGGGCAACGACGAGTTCCGCAAGTACTGGCGCAACCGCCCGGGGGAATCGGAGCTCGTGCACATGATCGGCAAGGACATCCTGCGCTTTCACGCCGTCTACTGGCCGGCCTTCCTGATGGCGGCTTACCCCGACCAGCCCGGGATGCTGCCCACGCGCGTCTTCGCGCACGGATGGATCTATTACGAGCAGGATAAGATGTCGAAGTCGAAGGGCAACGTGGTTTACCCGGAGCCCATCGTGGACGCGTTCGACGGTTTCGGGGCGCCCGGCAACGACGCGCTGCGCTACTACCTGTTGCGCGACACGCCCTTCGGCCAGGACGCCAGCTTCTCCTACGAGGGGCTGATCCAGCGCTACAACTCGGACCTGGCGAACGATCTGGGCAACCTCGCCAGCCGCACGCTGACCATGCTCCGGCAGTACTGCGGGGGCGCGGTGCCGGCGCCGGATTCCGGGAGCGAAGCGCGGGCGCGCAAGGAAGCCGGGCAGTTGACCGGCGTTTGCCGCGAGGCCTTCGACCGCCTGGATTTCTCCTCGGTGCTGAGCGCCGTCTGGGCGTACGTTTCGGAGGCCAACAAGCTCATTGTTGAGCGCCGGCCCTGGGAACTGGCCAAATCAAGCGCCCCCGCGGATCAGGAACTGCTGAAGGGAACCCTCTATTCCGTCACCCAGACGTTGTTGACGGCCTGCCGGATTCTTTACCCGGTTTTGCCCGCCAGCGCCGAACGGCTCTGGCAACAGCTCGGGCAGACGGGGCAGATCGTCGAAGAGTGCCTGGAAGCGGGCGGCGACGAGTCCGCAGCGCGCCTCATCGCCCCCGGCACCGCCATCGGCAGCGCGGCGCCTATTTTCCCGCGCCTTGACAAGGCCGCCGCGCTCGCCCGGCTGGAAGATCTGGCGGAAGCCGACCGCAAAGGGAACAAACCTGCCTCCGCAGGCAAGCCGAAAGGAGCAACCGTGACCGAGTCCCCTGAAGAAAAGTCTCCGACCGCGAAACCCGAGCCCGCCGCCCCGACCCCCGCACCGGCCGGTGCGGAGGCGGCCCCGGCTGCCGCGCCCGAGGCGGAGAAGTTCTCCATCGACGTTTTCGCCAAGGTGGAGATGCGCGTGGGCGTAGTGGTTTCCGCCGAGCGCATTCCCAAAGCCGACAAGCTGCTGAAGATCATGGTGGACATCGGCAGCGAGGTGCGCCAGGTGCTGGCGGGCATCGCCCAGTACTACGAGCCGGAAAAGTTGGTGGGCCGGAAGGTGGTGGTGGTCACCAACCTGAAGCCGCGCAAGATGCGGGGCCTCGAATCGAACGGCATGATCGTGGCTGCCGCGGCGGGCGAAGAAGGCCGCCCGGTGCTGGTCACCTTTACCGAGGATGTGCCCAAGGGCGCGCGACTGCGGTAATCCCCATGTGGGGGACTCTTTGGCTTCCATGTCTTTAATCTTGATTGCTGCTTCGTTGCTTTCCTCCGCTCCGGGGGCGCGGTCGTACCGGGCGCAGATTCAACGTTGGCGCGCCGCGCGCATGGCAAGCCTGCGCGCGCCGGACGGCTGGCTGACGCTGGCCGGACTTTTCTGGCTGCGCACGGGCGTGAACCGCATCGGAACTGACCGCTCGAACGCCATCGTGCTGCCGGAAGGTTCGGCGCCGGCGCGGGTGGGCGAGATTGACTTTCACGCGGGCGTCGCCAGATTCGTCGCCGCGCCGGGAGTCAAGGTCCGGCTCGGACGCACCGCGGTGGGCACGAAAGTCCTCCAGTCTGATGAGCAGGGTGCTCCCGATATCTTGAGTATCAACAGCATCTCTTTTTATGTCATCCGCCGCGGCGAGCGCTACGGCGTGCGGGTGAAGGACAACAATTCGCCCTACCGCAAAAAATTCAAAGGGCTGCACTATTTCCCCATCGACGCGCGCTACCGGGTGCGGGCCCGGTTCGTGCCTTATCAGCCGCCCCGGCGGATTGCTGTGACCAACGTTCTGGGCGACACCGAGATGACGCCCGTTCCCGGTTACGTCGAGTTCCAACTGCAGGGGAAGACGCTCCGCCTGGTGCCCATGGTGGAAGACGGCGCGCTGTTTTTCGTCTTCAGGGATTTGACCACCGGCAAGCAGACGTATCCGGCCGGACGCTTTCTCACCACCGCCATGCCCCGCAACGGGACGGTGGTGCTCGATTTCAACAAGGCTTACAACCCGCCCTGCGCGTTCACGCCCTACGCCACCTGCCCATTGCCGCCGAAAGAGAACGCTTTGCCCGTGCGCATCGAGGCCGGGGAGCTCCGCTACGGCCACTAGCAGAGAGACTTCGCCGCGCCGGCGAATCGCCTATGTACGTTGACTCACACGCCCACCTGGATGATTCGGCCTTCGACGCCGATCGCGAGCAAGCGATCGCGCGGGCGCGCGACGCGGGGCTTGGCTATCTGCTCACCGTGGGCTGCGGCAGCGGCCCCGACGACCTGGACGTGGGCTTGCCCATCGCCGCTCGCCACGACTGGATTTACACCAGCGCCGGCATCCACCCGCAGGAAGCGGCGCGCGCCGGGGAGAGCCACTTCGAGAAGCTGCGGCGCACCGCGGGCGAGCCCAAGGTGCTGGCGGTGGGCGAAATCGGGCTCGATTACTATTACGAGAACTCGCCGCGCGAAACGCAGAAGCGGGTGCTCATCCGCCAGCTCGAAATCGCGCGCGCCGTGCGGCGGCCCGTTATCATCCACTGCCGCGACGCCTGGGCGGACCTGGGCGAAATCTTCGCCGCCCACTGGGCGAGCGCCGGACTGGGCGGCATTCTCCACTGCTTCAGCGGCTCGGAAGAAGACGCCCGGCGCTTTCTCGACTGGGGTTTCCTGATTTCTTTTGCCGGCAACCTGACTTTCAAGAAGGCGGAGCCGTTGCGCGCGGCGGCGCGGGGGATTCCACTCGACCGCCTGCTGGCCGAAACCGACTGCCCGTATCTGGCTCCGGTACCGCACCGCGGCAAGCGCAACGAGCCGGCGTGGGTGGTGGAGACCACGCGCGTGCTGGGAGAGCTCCGCGGGCTGAGCGGCGAGGAGATGGGCGCGCGTGTGGCGGAGAATTTTGTGCGCTTTTTCCGCTTGGGCTGAGGCGCGGCGCGGGCCAGCCGAAGTTGGCGCTTTCCTTGCTCCGCAAATTATGGGAAGATAACAGACTGCGGACCAAGCCCTCCGAGGGGCGAATCGTTCTTCATCCGATCCGTGTTTTGAGCAGTGGGCGGGGCAGGACTCGTGGCTTCGATTAAAAACCTCACGGGTAAAGAGATTTTTGAACTCGTCCGTTCCGACCTGCAGAAGGTGGAGGCGGAGTTCTGTCGCCAGAGCGTCTCGAGCGTCGAACCCATCACCGAAATCGGCCAATACCTGCAAGTGAGCGGAGGCAAGCGGCTGCGCCCGGCGCTGGTGCTGCTTTCCTGCAAGTTCTGCGGGTACGAGGGCGCGGCGGCCATCCGGTTGGGCGCGGTGGTGGAGCTGATCCACACCGCCACCCTGGTCCACGACGACATCATTGACGGCGCCGAAACGCGCCGCGGCCGGCCCTCCACCAATTCCCGCTGGGGCAATCACATGTCGGTGCTGGCCGGCGACTGGCTCTACATGCAGGCTTTCAACGTCGCCCTGGCGGAGCGCAACTTCAAGATCCTCGACCAGCTCATCGGCGTCACCCAGGTGATGGTGGAAGGCGAGCTGCTGCAACTGACGCAGTTGAACCGCCTGGAGGTGAGCGAGGAGGATTACTTTGAGCTCGCCTACCGCAAGACCGCCTGCCTGTTCTCCACCTGCCTGCGCCTGGGCGCGGTGCTGGGAGGGCTGAGCGAGGAAGAGGAGTCGCGCCTGGGCTCTTACGGCATCAACCTGGGGCTGGCGTTCCAGCTCATCGACGACGTTCTGGACTTCACCTCTTCGGAGCAGGTGCTGGGCAAGCCCGTGGGCAGCGACCTGAAGGAAGGGAAGCTCACATTGCCGCTCATCTACCTGCTCGGCAAGTGCCGCCCGGAGGAAAAGCGCCGGGTGGCTCGCGTGCTGGAGGAGGGGGGCTACGATTCGGTGCCCTTCTCGGAAATCCTGGAGATGGTCGAGCGTTACGGGACGCTGGATGCGGCGCGGCGCAAGGCGAATGAGCTGGTGGACGCCGCCAAGGGCTTTCTGGACGGTTTCCCCGATTCTCCCTACCGCGAGGCGCTGCGCTCGCTGGCGGAATTCATCGTCGAGCGCGAGTCCTGACCCGCCCCGTTCAGGTACGGGCATGAAGGTTCCCCACGAAATCGAAATCAAGCTGGCCGTCCGCGACGGCGCGCACCTGCGCGCTTTGCGGCGCCGCCTGCGCGAGTTGGGATTCCGGGTGGCGGAAGGGCGGCGGCGCGAGCAAAATCAGCTTTTCGATTTTCCAGGCGGGCGACTGCGCCGTGCGCGCTGCCTGCTGCGCCTGCGCAGCGAAAAGAAACGGTACCTGGTGACCTTCAAGGGCGCGCCGGTGCGCTCGCGCCGCTACAAGGTGCGCCGCGAGATCGAGTTCGAAGTCTCCGAGGGCGAGCGCCTGGGAGCGGTCCTGATGGGGCTGGGGCTGCGCCCGACGTTTCGCTACGAGAAGTACCGCACCACCTACCGCCGCCCGCGCGAGGCGGCGGCCCACCGCCACGCGCGGGTGGAACTGGACGAAACCCCCATCGGCGCCTACCTGGAGCTGGAAGGGTCTCCCGCCTGGATCGATCGGGTGGCGCGGGAACTGGGCTTCCGGCCTTCCGATTACGTCACCGCCAGCTACGCGGCGCTCTACTTTCAGGCCTGCCGCGCCCGCGGCCGGCGGCCTTCCCACATGCTTTTCCGTGCGCGAGGCTAATTTGTTGTTCCATCGGGCGAGCGCAGCGCTATAATTTTAGTGCGACCGGCGCCCGACAGAATCGTCGTCCGGCTGGCCGGGAGGTTTTATTATGGATGGTTTATTCGAGCCCGTTCACCTGGTCTTTATTCTGCTGATTGTGCTCATCCTTTTTGGGCCGGGCAAGTTGCCCGAACTCGGAAAGGGATTGGGAAAAGGTATCCGGGAATTCAAGGATGCCATGCGCGGAGGGATGGGGCCGGGGACAGGTCCTGATCACAAGGCGTAGGGGAGAAAGTGGTGTTCGGCTTACGGCCGATTCACCCCCTGAGGCTTCGTGGTGAGCCTTCCCTCTGATGAAAGCTGACGGACGCGCCCGGATTTGAGCTATAATCCAGGTGCGACCGGCGACCGACTTTGCACGCCGGCTGGCCGGGAGGTTTTGCCATGGAAGGACTGTTTCAGCCCATCCACCTTGTGTTCATCCTGCTGATCGTGCTCATCCTTTTCGGGCCGGGCAAGTTGCCGGAGCTCGGAAAGGGCCTGGGGAAAGGTATCCGCGAGTTCAAGGATGCCATGCGCGGGGGAATGGGTTCCGCTTCGAGCTCGAACTCGAGCTCGGACAACAAGCCTGAGGAAAAGAAGGACTAGTCTCCAGCTGATCTTCCCGCCGCCCCTGCGTGAGTAGCCTCCCCCTGACGAAAGCTGAGGGACTTCCTGCGGCTGCGAGCCGCCGGCTGGGCGGGATGGCGCGCGGCGCGTTGACGCAGCTTTCGCGACTGTGCCATAATCACAACTTCGGTGTGAAGGACGAAGACGTTTCTTCCCCCCACTCCTCGGTAGCTCAATGGTAGAGCATTCGGCTGTTAACCGAAGGGTTGCAGGTTCGAGTCCTGCCCGAGGAGCCAAACCTCTGAACGGCCCACGGACTTGTATGCCCAGGTGTTGCTAAACGGCCCGGGTGGAGCATGGGTCCGACAACAGACTCAGATCGGCTGTTAATCCGTCGGCCGACGGGTTCGAGTCCTGCCCGAGGAGCCAAACCTTCAACCAGTTAGGACCGCTCGAGTCTCCGGTCCTTTTTGACCGTGCCCAGAATCGGCACCACCCCTGCTCCCCAAACGGCTTATCCAAAGCCAAAACCGCTTCTTGTTGGGCGGCCTGCCCGATGTGCCCGTAGCGCCGCGACATTCTGGCTGGGCGTATGGAAGAGAAATAAGTGAGCTTCCATGGGTGCAGGACAAGCCTTCTGAGCTACAATGAGGCCGGTTGATAGACCAAGAAGCAAACCTCGCCTTAACGCGCTAGCTTCAGACGTAAAACCGGTGACCATCATGGGTCCATTCTCCCGAAATGGAAATGCTGGCGGAGGAGCCCAAAATGCAAATCCACATTAGGTTGATGTTGGTAGGTCTCGCAGCGTGCTCATCTGTCGCCTGGGCGCAAGCGCCTGCTCCGGCGGACGCGAAAGGTTGCGTGGAGAGCAAGGTCGTGACCCGCATGCCGGGGTGTGTGATCCTTCGATGCGAGCACAAGGATTACAACCTGGCCGACATGCCGCGGAAATTGGACGAAAGAGGCCATCAGGTCGAAGGGGAATACGAGTACACCGCGTACCGCTGTCCGAGGGAAAAATCGCCGCTCGAGTTGGGTAGAAACACGGAAGCGGCGTTGAAGAGTGCGGGCTTCAATATCCTGTACACCTATGTCTATGGGGGCGGCGCCCGATTCTACATGACGGCTCGAAAAGGCGGCCAGTGGGTGAAGCTCACCGTCGTTTCGGACGCCTACGAGTTGACCGCGGTCAAAGAGAAGCAGATGGAGCAAGCGATGACCGCCAACGCCGACGGGTGGGCTCAGCAGATCAACCAGTCCGGGCGCGTGAGCGTGTATGGAATCAATTTCGACACCGGCAAGTCTGTGATTCGCCCCGACTCGGCCCCGGCGCTGAACGAGGTGGTCAAGCTCCTGCAGGCGAATCCATCATGGGCCATGCTGGTGGCCGGCCACACCGACAACGTTGGAAGCGCCGCGACCAACCTGGCGCTGTCGCGGCAGCGGGCGCAATCCGTGATCGCATGGCTGTCGACTCATGGCGTGGAGGGAGCGCGCCTCGTGCCGGCAGGATTCGGCGATACCCGCCCGATCGCCGAGAACAAAGACGAAGAGGGTCGCCAGAAGAACCGGCGCGTGGATCTGGTGAAGGTCTACTAGGGGGCGGGCCGCCACGGCGCGTGTTCTCGATGAAACGCTTTATCCCGGCCCGCCGAGCGGCGCCGCTCCGGAAGAAGCCTGCCCGGGCGCGGGCCGGATGCTTGATCACCGCCTTTTCCCGGCTTCTTGACTTGCGAGTCGCCAGCGCTTAGTATGGACTCTCTTACTAAGGCTCAGGGTTCACTAGCTTGAAATCCCAAAAGGTCTGCCGGCGAGCGCTCAGCTCGATATTCCACCGGCGGTGCAGAAGGAGAAGGACTGTGCGCAGAAAACCGCGTAAAGACTCTCGACGTTGGGCACGGCTGAGCACGCTGGGGCTGTTCCTGGCGGGAATGGGCATGCTGCTCGCCCCTGCTCCCCGCAGCTTCGCGCAGACGAAGATGAATTCGATGCAGCCTGCGAAGTCCATGAAGTCCATGAAGAAGATGCCGGGGGCGCCGGCGGCCAAGAATTCCCTTTACGCTCGCCTGGGCGGCTACGACGTGATCGCCAAGGTGGTAGACAGTTTTCTGCACCAGTTGGGCACCGACCCGGCTTTCAAGCGCTTCGGCGGCGGAAGGGCCACGAACTCTGAGCTGCGCACCCGGCAGTTGATTCTGCAGTTTATCTGCGAAAAGTCCGGCGGACCGTGCATCTACCTCGGCCGCGACATGAAGATGTCCCATAACGGCCTCAGCATCACGCCCAAGGAATGGGACTCCAGCATCCACAAATGGAAAGTGGCGCTGGACCAGCAGCACGTCGGCGCTGAGGAACAGAAGGAATTCATCGCCCTCATCCAGTCACTGCGGCCGATGATCGTCAACAACGGCAAAGATATGCCCAAGGGCATGATGATGTCTCCGGCCACGCCTTAAGCTCAGGAAGGGCGGCCGATTCGCATGGGGGATGTGAAAAGGGAAGCAGCGACCGCACTGGCGCCGGAGGGCTCCTCAGCGGCCTGGGAGTGGGTGCGCTGGTGTGCCCTGGCGGTGTTCATCGCCCTGCCGATCTTTGCCTGGTTATCACAGCGGCTGGTGGGGCGGGTGATGTGGACGGTGCTGATTGCCGCCCTGCCGCTCTTCATCGTCCTGGCCGGCTACCACCGCTGGCGGCGCATTTGCCCGCTCGCCTGGTTTGCGACCCTGGCGGCGCGCCTGGGCCGCCCCGGCGCCCGCCGTGTCTCCCCGCGTTTTCAAGCCAACTACTACTCGGTGGTTTTCGCGGTTTTCTCTTCCTGCCTCTGGCTGCGCCTGATTGCCATCAACGGCGACGGCAAGGCGCTGGCCGCTTTCCTGACGGTGGCCGCCCTGGGCGCCTTCCTGTTCGGCGCCGTCTATACGGGCAAGTCCTGGTGCAACTACCTTTGCCCCGTCTCGCTGATGGAGAAGGTCTACACCGAGCCGCGGGGCTTGCAGCCCACCGTCAACTCGCAGTGTCTGAAGTGCACCGCCTGCAAGCCCGCCTGCCCCGACATCAACGAGGAAAACAGCTACTGGAAAGAAATCGGCTCGGGGCCCAAGCGCTTCGCTTATTTCGCCTTTCCCGGGCTGGTGCTGAGCTTCTACCTGTACTACTACCTGCAAGCCGGAACCTGGGAGTACTACTTCGGAGGCAAGTGGACCGACGAAGCGGGGCTGCTGCGCACGGCATTTCTGCCCGGCCACAACGCGGTGACGGCGGGCTTCTTCTTTTTCCCCATCCTGCCGCGCGCGGCGGCGGCGGCGCTGACCCTGGCGGCGGGAGCGCTGGCCAGCTACGGCCTGTTCGCGTGGGCGGAGTGGTGGACGAAGCGGCGCCGGCCGGAGGGCGGCTCGGCGGTCCGCCACCTGCTGTTCACCGTCGCTGCCTTCACGGCTTTTGTGCTTTTCTACACCTTTGCCGGAGCACCCACATTGCGGTTGTTGCCCGGCGCTCCGCACCTGTTCCAGATTGTGGTGGTGGTGGCGGCGACGCTCTTCCTGGTGCGGCGCCTCACGCGCCGCCAGGAGGCGTTTGCGGAGGAGACCCTGGCGCGCCAGATCATCCGCCGCTGGAAGTGGGCCGACGTCGAGCCGCCCAAGGACTTGCACGAAGCGTTTCTCATCCACAAGATTCGTTCCGAGACCCAGGCCAGCGGCCACGCGCGGGTGCTGGAAATCTACAAGGAAGGCGTGCGCGAGGCGGTGGCCAGCGGGTTTGTGACCCGCGGCGAGGTGCAGCACCTGGAGACGCTGCGCAACCAATTGCAGATCAGCCCCACCGATCACGAGAAGGTGATGGCCGACCTGGACGAGGAAGAGCGCGCGCGCATCACCAGCGCGGGGCAGCCGGCCACCGCCGAGAAACGCCTGCAACTGGAGACCTACACGCGCGCCCTGCGCAACTATCTGGAGCGTGCGCCGCGCGCCGCCGCCGCGCCCGACGACGACTTCATCCGTCACCTGCGGCAGGAGTACGCCGTCACCCCCGAAGAACACGCCGCGGTGCTCGACGACCTGCTGAGCAAGGGGCAGGGCATGGCGCCGCACGTGGCCGAGTCTTTTCACGTCGTCGAGCGCGCCGGGCAGACGCTGCGCCTGCTGCGCGCCGTCTCCTCGCCCGCCGCGGACTTCCTCTCCGACGCCCTGGCGCGCAAGCGCGACCGCGCCGTCGAGACCCTGATGCGCACCTTCGGCTGCTCTCCCCAGGATCCCGCCTACCGCCACGTGCGCGACGGGCTGCTTTCGGACGAAGAGGCTTTCCGCGAGGCGGCCGTGCAGGCGCTGGGCGGGCGGGTGGCGCTGGCCATCGCCGCGCGCCTGCGGGAAGTGCGCCGCGAAGCCGCGCGCGCCGCCCGCGGCGACGTCACCTTGTCCGAAGCGCTGCGCCGCCACCTGAGCGACGCTGACCCGTACGTGCGTGCCGCCACGCTCTTTGTGCTGGCCGAGTCCGCGCCCGCTGACGCGCAGATCTTCTCCGAGATGACTTCGGATGAGCATCCGCTGGTCAGCGAGACCGCGCAGAGCCTGCTGGAGCGCGCCGCTGCCCCCCGGCCCCCGGACGGCGGCGGGCTGATTACCCTGGAAAAGATGCTGGCGCTGCGCTCCGTCCGGCTGTTTTCATCCCTGGCGCCTCAGGACCTGGCGAGCCTGGCGCGCGCCGGAAGAGAAAAGGATTTTGAGCCCGGCGAAGCGCTGTGTGTGGAAGGTGAAGCGGGAGACGAAGTCTTCGTGCTGCTGGGTGGCGAGGTGCGAGTGCTGCGGCAGGTCGACGGCGCGCAAAAACAGGTGGGCACCGACAAGGCGGGCGGCGTGATCGGCGAGATGGCGGTGCTCGACCCGGCGCCGCGCGCCGCCACGGTGCTGGCGGGCACGCAGGGCACCCGCACCCTGTGCCTGGACGGCAACACCTTCCGCGACGTCCTGGGAACCAACCCTTCGGTGGCCAGCGGAGTCATCCGTGCCCTGGCCCTGCGCCTGCGCGGCTCGGTGGCCCCTCCCGCTCCCCCCAAGCCAACCAGTCAACTCTCCAACCGCTA
>JBJKQV010000417.1:0-6554 GCA_046704985.1 Terriglobia bacterium | reverse complement strand
AGTTCCGCTTTCCCGGCAACCGCGAGCGCGTGCGCCTCTGGTCCACGCACGCGGCGCTGGAAATGATCCGCCGGCGCGTACGCTCTTGAATCCGGAATCCCGAACCTGAAAGCCGCGCCTTGAGAACCTTCGTCGCCATCGAGCTTCCCGACGACTTGCGCGCCGAGCTGGGGCGCCGGCAGCAAGCCTTCCGCGCCACCTGCCGCGACGCGCGCTGGACGCGCCCGGAAGGCACCCACCTGACGCTGAAATTTCTGGGCGAGATCTCCGACGAGCAGGTCGAGCAGGTTCGCGGAGCGCTGGGCGCATTGGAAAAGTTCGCGCCCTTCGAAGTGGAAGTGACAGGCTTCGGCTTTTTCCCCGACGCGCGCCGGCCGCGAGTCTTCTGGGCGGGCGTCGAAGGAGCAGAAGCGGTGGCCGCGCTCGCCGGGCGCGTCGAGGCGGCGCTCGAGCCGCTAGGCTTCGCTCGCGAGCGCCGATCTTTCAGCCCTCACCTGACGCTGGCGCGCTTCAAGGTCCCCCGGCCGCAGCCCGCGCTCGCGAAAGCCGTCGAGCAGCTCAAGGATGCCTCCCTGGGACGTTTTCAGGTCTCGGAATTTTTTCTCTACGAAAGCCAGCTCTCACCGCAAGGCGCGCGCTACCGGAAAGTGGCGCGCTTTCCTCAGGCCCTGTAGTGCTCGCCTTCCGGCGAGCACTGCCGTTTCCAGGCGCAGCAGCGGGCAGAGGCTAGCCTGCGGCCGGCCGACCGCGCGCTACGCGGGCGCCGGAGAGCCGGCGGGCGCGCAGAAGCGGTCGAAAGCCGCGGTCAGGTCGCCCGCGATGTCTTCGGGGGTGCGGTTCTCGATCTGCCGCCGCTCGAGCATGAAGACCGGCTGGCCGTCGCGCAACAGGCCGACGGAAGGAGAGGAAGGAAGGTAGTTGGGAAAGTAACTGCGCGCGCGCGCCGTGGCGGCGGCGTCCTGCCCGGCAAAGACCGTGGTGAGCCGTTCGGGGCGCTGGGGATGGCGCAGCGCCAGACCCACTCCCGGGCGCGCCTTGCCCGCCGCGCAGCCGCAGATCGAATTGACGACCACCAGAACCGTGCCCTGCCCCGCTTGCAACTGCTCGTCCACCTCCGCGGCGGTTCGCATTTCGCGGAACCCCAGGCGCGTCAACTCCTCGCGCATGGGCTGAACCATTTCTTCAGGATACATAGGCGCCCTCCCGGCTTCGCTCGTTTGATTTTCAGAAACTGCCCTGACAAGCTCCATTATAGCACGTGGGGCGGGCCGGCCCCGGAAGGGGACCCGGCCTCCGCCCTCCGCTAACGCGTTGATTTCCCGGCTCGCTTTGCTTAAAATAGCGGGGGCTTGGGCAGCATGAAAACTAGACCGCCCGGACGCGTCAGAATCCTCTATTTGTTGCTGCTGATTCTTATCGGCATCAGCGTCCTCCCCCTTTGGTTTTACGGCACCAAGATGCTGTCCGCCAACCAGGACACCCTGCAGACGCAGGAGCAGGTGCTGCAGACCATCACCTCGCAGTCCCTGGCGCAGGAAATCTCCCTCTCCCAGGACAACATCAAGGGCCATTTGCAGGAGTTCTTCCGTTCCCTGGCGCCGCTGACGGCGGAGATTCCCGCCAGCAAATATCCCACCGACATGCGCCTGCGCGAGCTGGTGCACAGCTTCGCCACCGAGCAGGCCGGCAACGTGATCTTTGCCACGGTGGTCAACGACCAGGAACGCGGGGTGCAGGCGGGCGCCTACAACGCCGCCGCCGACGCGTTTCTGCGCAAGGACCTGGACGCCGCTTTCATCGCCGCGCAGCAGGGGATCCCTTACGAAGGCCGCCCGCTCACCATCGTGCGCAACGGGCAGAACGAGCCGGTGATGGTGATGGCTCAGGGGCTGACCTCGCACGGCAAGTTCCTGGGCATGGCCGCCGCGGTAATCACCCTGCGCCCGCTGGTGCGCCGCCTGCAGGAGATCCAGCGCACGGCGGGGCTGGAAGCCTACGTGGTGGACAAGTTCGGACGCCTGGTGGCCTCCAATAACCCCGACCTGAACGTGGCGGGACTCGACCTGCGCGACGTTCCCATCGTCGCCAAGTTCCTCGCCTGGGGCGGCAAGGCGCAGGCCACCGAAACCTCCGGCTTCACCCTGCGCCGCGGCCCGCAGATGATCGCCATGCTGGGCACCTACTCGCCTATCCAGAATTCCGGCTGGGCGATCATCGTGCAGCGCAAGCTTTCCGATGCCTACGCGGCGGTCACCCAGATGCGCCACCAGACCTTCCTCTGGGGCGTGGTGGTGGTCCTCCTCAGCCTGCTGGTGGGCATCCTCTCCGCCAAGTCCATCACCAGCCCGCTCGACCAGCTCACGCGCACGGCGCGCCTCATCGCCCAGCGCGATTTCTCGCAACGCGCCGACATCCGCAGCCGCACCGAGATCGGCGAGCTGGCCCAGACCTTCAATTACATGGCGGAGGACATCCAGCACTACATCGGCGACTTGCAGCGCGCCTCGGAAGAGAACCGCCAGCTGTTTATCGACTCGATCGAGATGATCGCCGCCGCCGTCGACGCCAAGGACCCTTACACCAAGGGCCATTCGCGCCGCGTCTCCTTCTACGCGGTGATCGTGGCGCGCGAGCTGGGCATGCCCGATGAGGAAGTGGACAAGATCCGCATCTCCGCCACCCTCCACGACGTGGGCAAGATCGGCATCGAGGACCGGGTGCTCAAGAAGCCCGGCGTGCTTACCAACGAAGAATTCGAAATCATGAAGCGCCACACGGTGATGGGCTACGAGATCGTGCGCCAGGTCAAGCAGCTGGAAGAGATGCTGCCCGGCATCCGCTGGCACCACGAGTCGCTGAACGGCAAGGGTTACCCCGACGGCATCTCGGGAGACGAGATCCCCCTCATGGTGCGGGTGATTTCGGTCGCCGACACTTTTGATGCCATCACCACCGACCGCCCCTATCAGGCGGGGCGCGATTTCGCTTCCGGCCTCCAGGTGCTGCACCGCGCGGCGGGCACCAAGTACGACCCTATCGTCGTCGACGCCCTGCAATCGGCCTACAACAAGGGCGAGCTGCACCAGGCGGAAGTCCGCCGATCGAGCGTCATCAGCGTTCCCCAGGCCGCTTCCTGATTCCCTCCCCTCGGCAATTTCGTCCCCCGCCCCGGCCCGCTTGGGGATAGAATGTTTGTTTCATGGTTCAAACCCTTTTCGGACCGCCGGAAAAACGCGGAGGCCTGTTAGGACGGCTCAAGCAGGCCGTCGCCTCCACCAAAGCGCAACTCGTCGAGCGCATCGACGCCCTGGCGGAAGGCAAGACGGAAGTCGACCAGGACCTGCTCGACGAGCTGGAAGCCACCCTCATTACCGCCGACCTGGGCATGGGCACCACGCAGGAGATCCTCAAGCGCCTGCGCGAGCAGGTGAGCCGCCGGCAACTGAGCGAGGCGCGGGAACTGCGCGCCGCCGTGCAAAGCGTCATCCTGGACCTGCTCGAACACCCCAACGGAACGCTGAAGCCGCCGCCCGCGCCCCAGCCTCCGCCCGCCGGGCAGCCGGAAGTGATTTTTGTGGTGGGCGTGAACGGGGTGGGCAAGACCACCAGCATCGCCAAGCTGGCCAACCTGCTGCACGCGCAGGGGAGCCAGCCGCTGCTCTGCGCCGGCGACACCTTCCGCGCCGCCGCCACTGAGCAATTGGAAGTGTGGGCGGGGCGCCTGGGCGTGGACCTGATTAAGCAGAAGGCCGGCTCCGACCCCGCCGCCGTGCTCTTTGACGCTTTGGCGGCCGCGCGCTCCCGCCAGCGCAGCCCGGTCATCGGGGATACCGCCGGGCGGCTGCACACCAAGTACAACCTGATGGCGGAGCTGGAGAAGATGTGCCGCATCGCCGGGCGCGAGGTCACAGGCGCCCCCCACCAGGTGCTGCTGGTCATCGACTCGACGACCGGCCAGAACGGCCTCCAGCAGGCGCGCCAGTTCCGCGAGCACGCCGGAGCCACCGGCATCATCCTCACCAAGCTCGACGGCACCGCCAAGGGGGGCGTGGTCGTCGCCATCGCCCGCGAGCTCGCTCTCCCCATCCTCTACGTGGGCGTGGGCGAAAAAATCGAGGACCTCATTCCCTTCAGCCCCCGCGACTTCGTTGCTTCCCTCTTCGAAGCTTAAAGGCTCCTGCAGGCGGCCCCGATTCGCCTTGACCGGCTGTGGACGCGGCGGGAAAATGCTGACAGCGAACAGCGCAGGGCGATGCAGCGAGGTGATCAGGTATGCTGAGCGGACTACCGTGGGGTCTGGCGTTAGCGAGCGGCGTCAACACCTACCTGCCGCTTTTCATTCTGGCTTTATTCGGACGCTTCAGCGGGCTGGTACATCTCTCGCCGCGCTTTCAGTGGCTCGTCTCCGACCAGGCGCTGATCATCCTGGGCGCGCTGGCGTTGCTGGAAGTGCTGGCGCAGAAGTTTCCAGGGCTTGACCACTTCTGGGATTTGCTTCACACCTTCCTGCGCCCCCTGGCGGGCGCCATTGCCGCCGGCGCCACCCTGACCACCAGCTCCGTCTTTGAAACCGTCCTTGCCATGGTGCTGGGCGGAACGCTGGCAACGGTCTCCCACTCCGCCAAAACCAGCCTGCGCCTGGCGTCTTCCGCCAAGACTCTGGGGACCGCCAATCCCCTGGTGAGCGTCGGTGAGGACTTTGGCGTGCTCGGCATCACGGTTTTCTCCATCTATCATCCTTATCTCGCCCTCGCCATCCTGGCGCTTGCGGCGGCTCTGGTGGTGTGGCTCGGACCGCCTCTGGCGCGTACGCTGGCCTTTGAAGTGAAGGTCCTCGCCTCGTGGCTGAAATGGTTGACTCTGCGCGCCGCGCGCCGGCCCCTTCCCGCCGACTTGCGCGCAAGCCTGTTCCAGGTATCGCCCCACCAACTACGCGCCCTCACATCGCGCGCCGGCGCCGGAGATCCCATCGGGCTCTTGCCGGCTTGGCGCAAATCCCGCCGCGGCCCGCGCCGCGTTTTTCTCCTGATCTTTCCCCGGCGCCTGGCCTTCATCGAGCCCCGGTGGTTGGGCAGGACGAAGATGGAGATCCTGCCGGCCGAAGACGTCACTTCCGCCCACTATCGCAGAGGAATGTATGATCGCTTGGAATTGCTGGCCAGGTCTTCCAGGAGTTATCAGTTTCTACTCGCCCGAAGCCGGAGACCCTTCGCCGGCATGCTGGTGGAAATGTTGGCGGGAGTAAAACCTTACAGCTCCGCTTCTCTGCCCGCGCCCGCAGCCAGCGCCGCTTCCAGCACCAGCCGCGCGGCGACCGCATCCTGAACCGCTACTCCCACGGATTTGTAAAGGGTGATTTCTTCCCGCGAAGTCCGGCCGGGTTTGCTGCCCGCCACCAGCTCGCCCACTTCGGCGTGGATGTGATCGGCAGTGATGACGCCGTCGCGAATCGCCTGCTTCAGGTCGCCGGCCCCGGAAATCCCTTCCGCGAGCGCTGCGGCGCGCAACTCGACCACCACCCGCGCCCGGCGCAGCGCTTCGGAATCCAGCTCGCAAGTCCCGGGGCCCATGCCCACCGAGTTGACGTGTGTGCCCGGATCGAGCCACGCTCCCCGCACCACGGGTTGGCAAGCGTTGGTGCCCGCGCAGACAATCCCCGCGCCTTCGAAAGCTTGGCGCGCCAGAGGAAATGCGCGCGCCTTAATTCGCTGCTGCGCGGAGATCTCCGCCGCCAGCGACTGAGCTTTATCGAGGTTCCGCCCCGCCACGCGAATCTCCTTGAGCCGCCGCACGCGCGGAATCGCCTGCGCGTGGGTGCGCGCCTGTACGCCCGTGCCGATCACCAGCAAGATGTCCGCGTCCGAGCGCGCCAGCAGGCGCGTGATCAGCGCCGACCCCGCCGCTGTGCGCGCCGCGGTGATGAGCGTGCCGTCCATGAGCGCCCGAGGAGCGCCCGTGGCCGCGTCGAAAATCATAATCACCGCCTGGTGGGTGGGCAGAGGGCCTGCGGCGATGCGCGGATAGACGCTCACCAGCTTGGTCGAAAGCACCTGGAGCGAGTCCACGTAAACGGGCATGGCCGCCAGCCAGCCTTCGTGCCCGCGCACCTCGCAGAGGTTGCGGGCGGGCATGGAAACCCGTCCGGCGCTTAGGTCGGCCATGGCGGGACCCAGCGCCTCGATCAGGCGATCCAGGTCGAGCAGGCGCTCGACGTCGGAGTGGCTGAGCAGGAGCATGGAAAGGCAGTGAACAGTGGAAAGTGAACAGTTGAGAGTTGAAAGTTGAAAGCAAAAGAATACTAGCCGAGAACATTTTTTGGCAAAAGGCGACAGGCCAGAGGCGCAGGTCAAAGCCTGAACTCGTTTGGTCGCTCAGCCCTCGGCTCTTAATTCTAAACTGTGAACCGTCAACCCTGAGTTTGAAACTCTTGACTCTGAACTCTGAGAGTCCTACTTTTCACTTTCAACTTTCAACTTTAGACTTTCGACCTTCAGCCCTGGACTCTTAACTCTGAACTTATGTTAGTCAACGTTCTAGGCTCTCCCGTCTAATTT
>JBJKQV010000416.1:0-6160 GCA_046704985.1 Terriglobia bacterium | reverse complement strand
GACCCCGACGGGCCAGGAGCGCCATACTTTCTGAAGTTTTCTAAACATGGGCACGCGCGAACTCGACAGCGGAGATTATAGCCTGCCGTAACGCCATTACAAGCTCCCTCGCCGGCGCGCATGGGATGAGCCGGCATTTCGCCGCGTCCCGGGCACGCGCTTCCACGCTCGCACCGCGCCGGCCCGCACCGCGGCCGCGCCGGGGAATTGCCCTGCACGGCGATTTTTAGTACCATCCTCGCGCCCGCTCCGCGTCGGCCGGCGCCGCATCGCCGCGGGGGCGGGCCGTACCCATGGTCTCGCGCCCGCTGATTCGTCGCGCCCTCACTCTTGTCTGCCTGCTGCTTGCGGCGCCGGCGCTCGCGCTGCGGGCGCAAAGCGCCCCGCCTGCACCGCCGCTCGAGCTCCACTATCGCCTCATCCTTTCGCGTCCCACCACCCACCTGCTGGAAGTGGAAATCGACGCCCGCCGCGTGCACTCGCCCGATCTCGACTTCGTGATGCCCGCCTGGGGACCGGGACGCTACGCGATTTACGACTACGCCAAGAACGTGCAAGCCTTCTCGGCTCAGGACGCCCAGGGCCGGCCGCTGCCCTGGCGTAAACTCGACAAGCAAACCTGGCGCGTCTCCGCCGGCGAGCCGGGCGAGGGAGCCGGCGAGGTGCGCGTCCGCTATCAGGTTTTCGCCAACGACCTGACGGGGTCGTTTTCGCAGTTCGACACCTCGCACGCCGCCCTGAGCGGACCCTCGGTTTTCATGTACGTGGCCGGGCACAAGTACGACCCGCTGCGGCTCAGCGTCCAGGCGCCCGTGCGTTGGCTGATTTTCAGCGGCTTCGCGCTCTCGCCCACCCAGAACACCTTCCAGGTGCACGATTACGACCGGCTTGTGGACACGCCGCTGGAAATTTCTCCCGAGTGCTCGGTGCGGGAATTTCAGGTGGACGGCAAAACCTTCCGCGTGGTCGTGCACGATTACTCATCCGGCCCCGCCGACCTGGACGCGCTGGCCGCGGGCTTGCGCAAGATCGTGGCTTCCGAGATGGCCATGATGCCCGCCCCGGACTTCCACGACTACACGTTCTTGTTCCACTTTGCCCCGCAAATTTCCATGGGCGACGGCATGGAACACCTGAACTCCACGCAAATCATCGTGCGCGGGGAGCCGCAGGGCGCAGGGCTGGAAGAAGCACTGGAAATCGCCGCGCACGAATTCTTCCACGTCTGGAACGTCAAGCGCCTGCGCCCCGCCGCCCTCGGCCCCTTCGACTACACGCGCGAGGACTACACGCGCTCGCTCTGGTTCGTCGAGGGCGTGACCTCCTACTACTCCTACGTCCATCTGCTGCGCTCGGGGCTCTGGACGCGCGCCCAATTCCTCAACCGGCTGGCGGCGGAAATCGCCGACCTCCAGGACGACCCGGGCCGCAAGCTCATGTCCGCCGAGAGCTCCAGCTTCAACGCCTGGTTCTACGACCGCGCCCCGCAGATGCAGGAGACCAATTTCGCCAACTCCACCATCTCCTATTACAACAAGGGCGCGCTGCTGGGTCTGCTGCTGGACCTGGAAATCCGCTCCCGCACCGGCGGCGCGCGCTCCCTGGACGATGTGTTGCGGAAGATGTACCGGGAGTTCTACGAGGCGCCGGCGGCCACGCCCTACGGACCGGGACGCGGGTATCACGAGAAGGACATCGAAGAAGCGGTAAGCGCCGTGGCGGGAAGCGACTTCACGAACTTCTTCCGGCGCTACGTCAGCGGCACCGACGAGCTGCCTTACGACCGCGTCCTGAAGCTGGTGGGGCTGGAGTTGCGGGCGGGTGCCGCCCCCGGCTCCCCGCCCAGCCTGGGCGCGCTGACCGTGTCCACGGACACCGGAGTGCGAATCCGCGCCGTCATTCCCGGCGGCGCCGCCGACCGCGCCGGGCTTTCGCGCGACGACGTGCTGGTGAACGTGGACGGGCTCTCGCTCGCCACCGCCAGCCTGGCCAGCCGCTTGCAGATTTACGCTCCCGGGGCCCAAGTGCCCTTCGCCGTCGACCGCTTCGGCCGCCGCCTGCGCATCGTGGTCACCCTCGATCCCCCGGCGGTCAACCAATACTCCCTTCAGGATCTGCCCGGCGCCACCCCGCAGGAAATCAAGCTTCGCGACCAGTGGCTCGACGGCCCCTGGAGCGCCGCCGAAAATAAATAATCACCGCCGCCAGCGCTGCCACTCCCGCCACCACCAGCACCGCTTCGTGAAATTTGCCGACGAAGGCCACCAGGTCCTGCCAACTGCTTCCAAAGAAGAATCCCACGCACGCGACCGCCGTCGCCCAGATCAGCGCGCCGGAAAAATTGAAAAAGAGGAAGCGCAGGTAAGCCATGCGGAATATGCCGGCCAGGGGCCCGGCAAAAACCCTCAGGCCGGTGATGAAGCGCCCCACAAAAACCGCCCAGTGGCCGTGACGAAGGAAGTGCACCTGGGCGCGGTCGAACCGCCGGCTCAGCACCTTGAAGCGCCGCACGTACTTGGCGACGAAGGCGGTGCCGGCAAATCGCCCCAGGCAGTAGCCCAGGCTGTCGCCCAGCGAGGCGGCGATGATGCCGGTGAGGATGGCGCGTCCCAGGCTGATGTCGCCGCGAAAAGCCAGAAAACCGGCAAAGAGCAGCACCGTTTCGCCCGGCACGGGCAGCCCGGCGTTTTCCAGCATCACCCCGAAAAAGATCGCCCAGTAACCGTAGCGAGCAAAGAACAGGGAGAGAGTTTGAAACAGACCGTCCGCCACAGGCCAAGCGACTCCGCAAAAAGTGAGGTCCCTACGACCTTCACTCTACACTGGGAAGGATGCGCGCGCCACTGCGCCCTGGCGCGTAGCGCTGCCCTCCAGAACGGTGCAACGGCCGCGAACCCGTAGGGGCGGGTTTCCACACCCGCCCCTACAAGGGCCGCGCCGCCAATGCCGCGTCGTCGACCGCCCGCCGCAAAAGCGCGGCGGGCGTGTTAAACTAAGCGCACAATGCGGGAACCCTTCCTGGAAAAGCTGCAAAAGCGCGTGCTGGTGTGTGACGGTGCCATGGGCACCATGCTTTACGCCAAAGGGATTTCCCTGCGCCGCTGCTACGACGAGCTGAACCTGACGGCCCCGAAAAAAGTGAAAGAAGTTCACCTGGCTTACGCCAAGGCGGGCGCCGACGTGCTGGAAACCAATACCTTCGGAGCCACGCGGCCGCGCCTGGCCAAGTTCGATTTGGCCGAGCGGGTGACGGAAATCAACCTGGCGGGCGCGCGGTTGGCGCGCCAGGTGGCGGGCGACACGCTCTACGTCGCCGGCGCCGTCGGCCCTCTCGACCTGCGACTGGAACCCCTGGGGCCCACCTCGATCGAGGAAGCGCAGGAATTCTTCTGCGAGCAGATCGAGGCGCTGGTGGAAGGCGGCGTGGACCTGATTCTGATCGAGACCATGACCAGCTTGAAGGAGGCGCAGCAGGCGCTGGAAGCCGCCCGCCAGGTTTGCCGCCTGCCGGTGGTGGTGCAGATGACCATTCAGGAGGACGGCTCGACGCCCACCGGCACCGACGCGGAAGAGTTCACCCGCCACCTGGAAGAGTGGGGCGCCGACCTGATCGGCCTGAATTGCAGCATGGGCCCGGCGGGAGTGCTGGAAACCCTGGAGCGCATGGCGCCGGCGACCACCCGGCCGCTCTCCGCGCAGCCCAACGCCGGCATGCCGCGCACCGTGGAAGGGCGCTCTATCTACCTCTGCTCGCCCGAGTACATGGCCAGCTACGCGCGGCGCTTCATCCAAGCGGGCGCGCGGCTGATCGGCGGGTGCTGCGGAACCACTCCCGAGCACATCCGCGCCATCAAGGTGGCGGTGCGCGCCTTCAGCCCCGCGACGGAAGGGCGCGCGGCCGTGGAGGTGGCGGTCCCCAAACCGCAGCCGCTCGACCCGCCGCCCGTCGAGCGGCGCTCGCGCCTGGCGGAGCAACTGGCGCGGGGCGAGTTTCCGGTGCTGGTGGAAGTGGTGCCGCCCAAGGGTTCCGACCCCACGCGCGAAATCGAAGCGGCGCGCTACCTGCTTTCGCAGGGCATCTCGACCGTCAACATTCCCGACGGCACGGGGGCCACGGCGCGCATGAGCGCCCTCACCCTGGCGGCGCTCATCGAGCAGCGCGTGGGCATCGAACCGCTGCTCCACTACAGCCCCCGCGACCGCAACGTGCTCACCATCCAGTCCGACCTGCTGGGGGCTTACGCGCTGGGACTGAAGAACCTGCTGGCGCTCACCCGCGACCGCGCGCAGTACTCTTCCCTCACCGAGCAGGCCTTCTTCGAGGTGGATTCCATCGGCCTGGTCAACATCCTCAACAACCTCAACCGCGGCCTGGACGTGGGCGGCAATCCTCTGGGCAGTCAGACGGGCTTCCTGGTGGGCGTAGGACTGAACCAAATGGCCGTCAACCAGGCGGAGGAAATCCGGCGCTTCCAGTACAAGGTGCAAGCGGGCGCCGACTTCGCGCTCACCCAGCCGGTCTTCGACGTCGAGCAGTTCCGCGCCTTCCTGAAACGCGCCGAAAGCGCCACGGAAAGCAAGACGCCCATCGTCGCCAGCCTCTGGCCGCTCACCAGCTTCCGCAGCGCCGAGTTCCTGAACAACGAGGTGCCGGGCGTTTCCGTGCCCCCCGCCATCATGGAACGCATGCGCAAGGCCGATACCGGCGACCGGGCGCGCGCCGAAGGACTGAAGATCGCCCAGGAGACATTGCTCGAAATCCGCGACTTGGTCGCGGGGGTGCAGATCACCGCCCCCTTCGGCCGCTACGCCATGGCCGCGGAAGTGGCGAGCGTCATCGCCAGGAGTCCCGCGCCTTCCGGCACCCCCGCCGAGGCGCCCAAGGCCGGGAGCTGAGCGCTCCCACAACGAGGAGAGCATGAGCCAAACCGCCAAGCCCGCCAAGAACGATTCCTTCGAAAAGAACCTCGAGCGCCTGGACGCCATCGTCAGCCAGCTCGAAGACGCCGACCTGCCGCTCGAAAAGGCCTTGCTGCTTTACGAGGAAGGGATGAAGCTCTCCGAAGTCTGCCACAAGCAGTTGCAGGAGGCGGAGGGGCGAGTCCAGATCCTGATGAAGAAAGCGGGAGGCAAGATGGTGGCCGAGCCCTTCGAGCCCGACCCGGCGCGCCGACCGGGCGGCGGGGAGGACGCGGATTGAGCGACGCCGTCCCTCTCGCCCTACGGCCGTTTCTGGAAGCCGCGCGCGCGCGCGTGGACGAAGAACTGGAGCGGCTGCTTCCCGCCGCCGGCGCCTACCCTTCGAGGATCCACCAGGCGATGCGCCACTCGGTGTTTGCGGGCGGCAAGCGTCTGCGCCCCATCCTCTGCATGGAAACGGGGCGCATGTTCGGATGCGAAGAAGCACCCCTGCTGAGGGCGGGCGCGGCGCTGGAGATGATTCACACCTACTCGCTCATCCACGACGACTTGCCGGCCCTCGACAACGACGACCTGCGGCGCGGCAAGCCCACCTGCCACCGCGCCTTCGGCGAAGCCACCGCCATCCTGGCCGGCGACGCTCTGCTCACCCTCGCCTACGAGGTGCTCTCCGCGCCCGGCCCCGTCGCCGAGGCCCGTCGGCTGCGGGTGATTCACGAGCTCTCGCACTCGATCGGCACGGTGGGCGGCATGGTGGGCGGGCAGGTGGTGGACCTGGAAGCTTCGGCGGCCAGCGCCGACGCCCCCACTCTCGAATACATCCACAGCGCCAAGACCGGCGCCTTCCTCTGCGCCGCCGTGCGTTCCGGCGCCCTTTACGCCGGCGCTTCGGAGGTAGACCTGCAGCGCGTCACCACCTACGGGCAGAAAACCGGCCTGGCGTTCCAGATTGCGGACGATCTGCTGGATGTGCTAGGCTCGACTGAATCGCTGGGCAAAACCGTGGGGAAGGACGACCGTCAGAAGAAGGCCACTTACCCGGCCCTGCATGGGATTGAGGCGTCCCGGCGAATTGCTACCTCGCTGGTGGGCGAAGCTTGCGCGGCGCTGGAACCGTACGGCGCGCGCGCGCGTCGCCTGGAGGAGATTGCGCACTTCCTGATCGAGAGGACGTCCTGATGGATTACCGATACTTGCCCGGTCTGGATTCGCCGGCCGACCTCACGAAGGTGCCGGGCGA
>JBJKQV010000415.1:0-8949 GCA_046704985.1 Terriglobia bacterium | reverse complement strand
CGAAGCTGTTGGTGACCTCGCAGGCCGTCTCTGCCGTGTGATGGAGTGCGCCGGATCCAGCGCAGGTCTCGCAAGTCAGGTGGCCTGTGGCGCCGCAGGCTGAGCAATTGACTTTGCCGGACGTGTGGCAGGAAAAGCAATTGACGTAACCGCTGTGGCAGGCCGTACAAATCACCTTACCGCCCTGGCAAGCATGGCATTGTCGTGGTTTGCTTTCGTACACGGTCGAGTACTGATTGCTGGCGCTGTTATAGACCTTCTTGGGTTCCTGCACGTAGAGGAATGATTGTCCGTTGCATAGGCTGCACGTTTTCATGCCTGTGCCTTGGCAGGCAGAACATCGGGTGCGGCCCTTGCCGTGGCATTGGGAGCAGGTGACCTGCCCGTGGCCGCCGCAGGTGGAGCAGGAAATCCTGCCTTTGCCCTTGCAGCGGGAGCAGTCCCAAACGGTGCCGATGCGGGTAATGCCGCTGAGACAGTCGTCCGGGGTGAGCGGCTGGTGGCCGGAGGGCGCTGTTTGGCTTTGCGCGGCGCACCACCTCTGGACGCGCCCGGTCACCTGCGCGCGCTCAGCGCTGAGGACATCGTTGATCTCTTGATCCAATGCGGCTTGGGAAGGAACATTTCGGAAGCCCGCGGGAAGCTTTCCTTTGCCTTCCGAAGTGCGGGCTGAGAATTCGATAGAGGTTTCCCAGTCGCCGGTGCAGTCAAGGATCCGTTTGGATTCCTCGCGGAACTGAACCGAAGACCTGTCAAAACGAGTCAGCGGTTCAATGAGGGCAATCACTTGATCGAAAATGAGGTTTGAAGTCATGTCCGAGAATCCCCTACCGTCGCCCCCAAGTCAACCCATTTCCCCAGGGCGCTGATTGTTCCACTGTTTGACTTTCGCCCCTGCGCTAGTCGAATCCGCGAATAATCATAAGCCAGTAGCGCAGAGTTTCGTTTTCTGAAACTCTGCGGCATTTCGGCCCCCCCGCCCGCAGACCTGCAAGGTTGGGCGAACCTGCTTTTAATCCGCTACCGACTCAGCGCGTTTCGCGACTGTCCTCGTGGCAAGTGATGGCGCGCCTGGAGGGGCTCGAACCCCCGACCTACAGATTCGAAGTCTGTCGCTCTATCCAACTGAGCTACAGGCGCGTGTCCAAACGATATGATGAGCCGGCACGACGGTAGCAGCCCCGGCTCGTTTCCTTCCATTGTGCACGGCGGACCAGGTTTCTTCAAGCGGCTTGATGGCGTTTGGGTCCCCGTGCGCATCCAACGAAAGGGTCAACTCAACAGGCCGTGGGTCCGGGACTGGTTTTGGTCCGTGCCGCAGCCCAATCGTGATAAATTGGACGTTCGCTCTTCACACAAGACGTTGACCGCTAATCCCACCGACGGAGGTGTGTTCAGTGAAATCGTTCGTCTTATGGATTGCCGTGCTAGTGCTCATGGTCCCGGTGCTGCAACCTGTGTCCGCCCATGCCGAGGAAAACGCCGCCAAGGCCAAGAGCAGCTCCCCCCAGGAGAAACCCGCCGCGTTTAGGCCCCACGAGCAGATGACCAAGGGCTCGGTGACCATCGGGGGTCACCTGATCAATTACGACGCGTACGCCGGCACGCTGGTCATCCACGCCAAGGAGCGGCGCGACGCGACCGGCACAGAGGAAAAAGCCGACAAGGCCCAGCGTCCGGAAGCCAGCATGTTCTACGTCGCCTACATCAAATCCGGCGAGAAGAGCGAGAACCGCCCCCTGACTTTTCTTTACAACGGCGGGCCGGGTTCTTCCAGCCTGTGGCTGCACATGGGAGCGTTCGGGCCCAAGCGCGTGGTCACTTCGGACCACACGCACACGCCCCCGGCGCCCTACGCGTTGGTCAACAATGCTGAGAGCCTGCTCGACGTGAGCGACCTGGTCTTCGTAGATGCGCCGGGGACGGGGTTCAGCCGCATCCGCGGCAAAGGCGCCAAGAAGGCTTTCTACGGAGTGGACCAGGACGGGCGGGCCTTCGCGGATTTCATCGTGCAGTTTCTTTCCAAGTACGGCCGCTGGAACTCGCCCAAGTACCTGTGCGGCGAAAGCTACGCCACCACGCGGTCGGCGGTGCTCGCCAACCTGCTCGAAACGCGCCACGACGTGGACCTCAACGGGGTGATCCTGCTGTCGCAGATCCTCAACTTCGACCTGAGCGCCGACTCGCCGCAGTACAACCCCGGCATCGATCTGCCCTACGAGGTGACGCTGCCCACCTACGCCGCCACCGCCTGGTATCACCACAAGCTTTCAAACCCTCCCGCCGAACTGGCGCCGTGGCTGAAGGAGGTCGAGCACTTCGCCATGACCGACTACGCGCGCGCGCTGGCGGAAGGTTCGGCTCTTCCTGCCGCGCAGCGAGACGCCATCGCCGCCAAGCTTCACCAGTACACGGGCCTCCCGGTCGCTTACATCCAGAAGGCGAACCTGCGCATTAACGTGGGAGAATTTTAGAAGACGCTGTTGGGCGACAGCGACACGACCACCGGCCGGCTCGACACGCGCTTTACCGGCCCCACCATGAACCCGCTCAGCCAGGAAGCCGCTTACGACCCGCAAGCGGCGGCGATTAGTTCCGCCTACGTGGCGGCATTCAACGACTATGTGCGCAAAGACCTGAAGTACGGCCAGGACCTGACCTACAAGCCGGAAATCAATCTGTGGAGGAGCTGGAATTACACCCATCAGCCTCCCGGCGCGCATTCCCCGGTCCCGCAGGCGGCCAACGTCATGCCCGACCTGGCGAACGCCATGAAGTACAATCCCAACCTTAAGGTGCTGCTCAACTCCGGCTACTTTGACCTCGCCACGCCCTTCTACGAGGGCATCTACGAGATGCGACACCTGCCGATTCCGGACAAGCTGCAGAGCAACATTCAGATCAAGTGGTACAAATCGGGGCACATGGTCTATGTCCACGTGCCGGCGCTCAAAGCCCTGCACGATAACGTAGCGGCTTTTATCCGCAGCACCGACAACTCGAAGACTCCCTAAGGGCAACGCCGGCGGGGGTTGCCCATGGCGGTCCCCGCCAACCCTCCCCAGCCCGCCCCGCGCCGGGGCTTAGACAGGCGCGTAAATTCGCTGTAAGATAGACAATCCTGGCCGGCGCCCCGGAGCGAGTCAAGGGCGGCCGGCCGGTCGTTTCGGGGCGCGCCTGCTTCCGCGCACCTGCCACGACGCCGGTCGAGGGAGCCTGAGCGCCAACTATGGCCACGCCGAAATCAGACCAGTTTGCCAAAGCGACCATTATCTCCCGCCGCGAGTGCGCCCCCAATCTCTATATGTTCCGGATGCAGCCCGAGCAGCGTCTGGTTTTCAAGCCCGGGCAGTACACGCTGCTGGGCGTCGAGCAGGGCGGGCGCCTGATCGCACGCGCCTACTCGATAGCCTCCAGCCCCCTGGACGAAGAGTTGGAGTTCTTTATCGAGATCATGCCGGAAGGCGAGGTTTCGCAGCAGCTCCGCCAACTGCCGGTGGGAGGCACCGTTTACATGCGCCGCCAGCCGCGGGGGGTGTTTACGCTTGATGAAACGAGTGGCCACTGGAACCATTTTCTGGTGGCGACGGTGACCGGCGTGGCGCCCTACGTGAGCATCGCGCGCACCCTCGGCCGCCGGGCGCAGGAGGGCCATCCGCCGCTGATCCACATGGTGATCTTGCACGCCGCTAGCCATTCGCGGGAGTTTGCTTATCGCGAGGAACTGGAAGCGCTGGCGGCCGCGCAGCCGTGGTTCGAATACATTCCCACCATCAGCCGTCCCTGGGACGACCCGGGGTGGAAGGGCGAGGTGGGGCGCGCCGACGATGTGGTGCGCAAGCACCTGGACCGCCTCAACCTGCAACCCGCCGACACCACTACCTATTTGTGCGGCAATCCGCAGATGATCGAAAACGCCAAGGGCATTCTGGCCCGGCGCGGCTTTAAACAGGAATTCATTCGCGAGGAAATTTACTGGGTTCCGAATAAAAAGTAAGCGGTCGGGCTCTTGCCCGCCGGCCAAGCGCTCTTACCCCTGCCGATTCCCACCCTGCGGTCCTCGAACGGCATCCGAGCCCAGCACTTCCGGCGGCGCCCAGCCCTCGCCGGAGAGAGAAGGAATCATGCCAGACCGTACCCTGACTTACAGCCAGAAACTCTATGCCGCGGCCTGTGAGAGCATTCCGGGGGGCGTGAACAGCGCGCTGCGCAATACGCCGCCCCACCTGGTGTTCCGCAAGGCGCAAGGGGCGACGCTCACCGACGTGGACGGCAACGAGTACCGGGACTATCACTGTGCCTTCGGGGCGGCGCTGCTCGGACACGCCCACCCGCCCGTCCGCCGCCGCGTCTACGAGGCCACGGAAGCCTGCCTGCTGGCCGGGGCGGGCACCACCGAGCTGGAAATCCAAGTGGCGCAGCGCCTGCGACGCCACGTTCCCTCGGCGGAAAAGGTGCTGCTCTGCAACTCGGGCACGGAAGCGGTGACCCACGCCCTGCGCGTGGCGCGCGCATCGACGGGACGGAAGAAAATCCTCAAGTTCCAGGGCTGCTACCACGGCTTCTACGATTCCGTGCTCTGCAACCTAACGAGCGCCCCGGAGTGTCTGGGCAAGCTCGACCCGGGGTCGGCGGGGATTCTCCCCGAGGCCTACGCCCACACGCTGGTGGCCAATTACAACCGTTTGGATGAAGTTGAGGACCAGTTCCGGGCGCACCCACAGGAGGTGGCGGCGGTGATCGTCGAGCCGGTGGCGCACAACGTCGGCTGCCTGCTGCCGCGCCCGGGTTTCCTGGAGGGTTTGCGCGAGCTCACGCGCGCCCACGGTGCCTTGTTGATCTTCGACGAGGTCATCACCGGCTTCCGGCACCATTTGGGCGGCTACCAGACCATCGCCAAAGTCACTCCCGACCTGACCACCTTTGCCAAGGCGCTCGGCAACGGTTATCCCATCGGCGCCGTGTGCGGCAAGGCGGAGGTGATGGAGCACTTCCGCACGCGCGCCGGCGGCGACACCTACTTTGCCGGCACCTACAACGGCAACGCCGCGAGCTGCGCGGCGGCCCTGGCCACCCTGGAGATCCTGGAAACGCAGCCCGTCCACGAACACCTCTTCCGGCTGGGCGAGCGGCTGCGCGCGGGGCTGCGCGAGATTCACGCCCGGCTGGGCGTGCGCGCCGTGGTGGCGGGTTTCGGCTCGGTCTTCTGCACTTACTTCATGGATCGCCCCGCAGAGACTTATCCCGATCTGCTGGCCAACCACGCGGAGCGCTTTGTTGCTTACCGCCAGGGGCTCATTGCGCGCGGCGTTTTTAAAATGCCGCTACCCCTCAAGCGCGCCCACCTCGGTTACTCGCACACCGAGCAGGACATCGACCGCACGCTGGAGGCGGCCGAAGACGTGCTGAAGGCTCCCGCTTTCCGCGCCGCCTGAGCGCGCTGGGCGCCGCCCGAGCGGCCACTCGAGAAAATTCGGCGTTGAAATCAGAGGCGCGCGGCGGGCTCGACGTTTTAGGTCAGCCTGCCCGGGGCGGCCAGGGGTTCGAGCTCTTCCTTCTTGATGCCGCGGAAGACGCGGTTGAACCAGCGCTGGAAAGAGTCGAGGTAGGTGTAATAGACGGGGGTGATGTAAAGGGTGATGACCTGGGAGAAGATCAGCCCGCCGACCACCGCCAGTCCCAGGGTGCGGCGCGACTGCGACCCCGCGCCCAGTCCCACGGCGATGGGCAGAATCCCCATCAGCGCGGCGAAGGTGGTCATCATGATGGGCCGGAAGCGGATCAGGGCACCGGAGTAAATGGCCTCGATGGGGGGTTTGCCTTCGTTGCGCTCCGCGTCCAGGGCGAAGTCGATCATCATGATGGCGTTCTTCTTCACGATGCCGATGAGCATGATGATGCCCACAAAGCCGTACAGGTCCAGCACCTTGTGGAAGATCAGCAGGGTCAGCAGCGCCCCGAAGGCCGCGGAAGGCAGGCCGGAAAGAATCGTGATGGGGTGAATGAAGCTCTCGTAAAGGATCCCCAGCACCAGGTAGATGACCAGCACGGTGGCGATGAGCAGAACGCCCAAGCCGACCAGCGAGGCCTGGAACTGCTGCGCCTCGCCCTGGAAGGTGGCGCTGATGTCGGCGGGGACGATGTCGCGCGCCGCGCTCTGCACCTCGTTAACCGCGTTGCCCAGCGCCACGCCGGGCTTCAGGTTGAACGAGATGGTCACCGAGGGAAGCTGCCCGGAGTGGTTCACCGCCAGCGGACCCAAGTTCTGCGTCAACTTGCTCACCGCGTCGAGGGGAACCAACTGGCCGCTCGAGGAGCGCAAGTAGAGCATAGAGAGCGCGTCGGGATCGCGCTGATACTGGTCTTCCAGCTCGGCAATCACCCAGTATTCGTTGTTGGGGGCGTAGATGGTGGAGATGCGCTGGGAGCTGTAAGCCATCCCCAGTGCGTCCTCCACCTGGTAGGCCGAAACGCCCAACGCCTTGGCCTTGTCGCGGTCAATCACCACGTTGACCTGCGGATTGGCGTCCTGGAGGTCGCTGTTAACGTCCTGGAGCCCCGGCAGCGTATACATCTTGGCCAGCAACTGGTTGGAGACGCGGTAGAGTTCCTTGGTGTCCGGACCCTCCAGCGTGAACTGGTACTGCCCCTTGGTGAGGCGGCCGCCGATACGGATGGGCGGCGGGTTTTGCATGAAAGCCATCACCCCCGGAATGGGGGCCAGCTTGGGCCGCAGCTCGTTGATGACCGCGTCCGTGTCGATGTACCGGTACTTGGGATTCTCCGGCGGCAGAGGCAGGTGGAGGAGCTTCCGCACGCGCAGCATCAAATCTTCGCCCATGGGCGGACGGTCCTTGAGGTGGCAGAAGAAGAACCCCGAGTTGCCGCCTCCGCCCGGGCCCCCGGCGCCCGCGAACGACATCGTGTAAAGGACGTTGGGGTCTTTCTCGACGATCGCCACCACTTCCTTCTGATGGCGCACCATGGAATCGAAGGAGATGCCCTGCTGCGCCATGGTCACACCGAAGATCAGGCCGCTGTCCTCGGAGGGCAGAAAGCCCATCGGTGTGTGCAGGAACAGGTACCCGGTGCCCAGCAGCAGTGCGATGGAAGCCACGAAGGTGGCCAGGCGGTGGCGCAAGACCTTGCGCAGGCTCCAGTCGTAACCGCGCAGGAGGCCCGCAAAGCCGCGCTCGGCCGTCATGAACAGCTTGCCGTGGTGCTCCTTGGGCTGATGGCGCAGCACCCGGCTGGCCAGCATGGGGGTGAGGGTGAGCGAAACCAGGCCGGAAACCAGCACCGCGGAGATGATGACCACCGAAAATTCGTGCAGCAGCCGCCCCAGAATGCCGCCCATAAAAAGCACGGGAATGAACACCGAGGCCAGGGCCAGGGTCATGGCCAGAATGGTGAAACTGATTTCCTTCGAGCCGTTGAGCGCCGCCACGAAGGGGCTCTCGCCCATTTCCATGTGGCGGACGATGTTCTCCAGCATCACGATGGCGTCGTCGACGACGAAGCCGGTGGCCAGCACCAGGGCTAATAGCGATAGGTTGTCCACCGTGTAGCCGAGCAGGTACATGACCGCGAAGGTCCCCACAATCGACATGGGCAGCGCCAAGCTGGGAATGATGGTGGCCGAGACGTTGCGCAGGAAGACAAAAATCACCAGCACTACCAAGCACAAGGTCAGGTAGAGGGTGAACTTGACCTCATTCACCGACGCGCGGATGGTGTCGGAGCGGTCGTGCAGGGTGACCAGGTGAATAGCGGGAGGGATTTCCTTTTCGAAGGTGGGCAGCAGCTGGCGGATGCCGTCCACTACATCGATGGTATTGGTGCCCGGTTGTTTCTGAACGGCCAGGACCATCGCCCGGTGATGGTTGAACCAGGCGTATGCCTTGTCGTTCTGCACGCTGTCGATGACGTTGGCGACCGCGTCCAGGCGCACTGGCGAGCCGTTGCGGTAGGCGATAATCAGCGGCCGGTAAGCCTTCGCATCCATCAACTGGCCGGTGGCCTGGATGGTGAAGGACTTGTGATGCCCGTAGAGGGTGCCCACCGGCAGGTTGACATTGGCGCTCTCGACGGCGCTGGCGGCTTCGTCAATGCCGATGCTGCGCGTGGCCAGCGCCTTGGGGTTGAACTGCACGCGCACCGCGTACTTCTGCTCGCCGTAAATCGAAACCTGCGAAACCCCGCTCACCATGGAAATGCGTTCCGCCATCAGCGTGTCCGCGTACTCGTTGACGGTGGAAAGCGGCAAGGTGTCGGAATAGACGGCCAGATAGAGCACCGGCTGGTCGGCGGGATTGACCTTGCGGTAAGAGGGCGGGGAAGGCATGTCGGGCGGCAACTGCCCCTGTGCCTGGGCGATCATCGACTGCACGTCCTGCGCGGCGGCGTCGATGTTGCGGCTCAGGCTGAATTGCAGCACGATCTGCGTGCCGCCCTGGGTGTTGGTGGAAGTCATCGAGTCCAGGCCGGCGATGGTGGAGAACTGCCGCTCCAGCGGCGTGGCCACCGCCGCCGCCATGGTTTCCGGACTCGCCCCCGGCAGCGACGCGCTCACCTGGATGGTGGGATAGTCGACGTTAGGCAGGTCGCTGACCGGCAGGTAGCGATAGGCCAGCACCCCGAACAGCAGAATGCCCAGCATGACCAGAGTGGTCATGACAGGCCGGCGGATGAAAAGCTCGGAGAGATTCATGAGCCGCTTTCCGTTGCGGGAGGCGCGCCCGTCTTGATGGAGACCTTGGCTCCCGGCCGCAGCAGCAACTGCCCGTCGGTAACCACCCGGTCGCCGGGTGCAACGCCTTTCTGGATGACGGTTTCACCCTGGTAGGTATTGCCCGTCTCGATGGGACGCAGCGCGACCGTCATATCAGGTTGGACGATGTAGATGTAGAGGCCCTTCTGGCCGGTTTGGACCGCCTGGGACGGAACCAC
>JBJKQV010000414.1:0-8064 GCA_046704985.1 Terriglobia bacterium | reverse complement strand
TCGAAGGGCAGAAGACCTTGCTCCTGCGGGTCGAAGAACCCGGCTCGTAGCGGCGCCGCCGGCAAGTAGCAGGCATCAAATCGGACACCGGCGGGCGCCGGGCGGCAAGGAATGGCAAGGGGTGCGGTGGATAACGCGTGCCGGCCACAAGGCCGGCCATCGAGCACTGGAGGGATGGGGATGAAATATCGTGTGGCAACGTGGATGGTGCTCGTGGGCTGCCTGCTCGCCCCCGCCCTCTACGGCGTCGAAACCGCTTTCTGGCAGGTGGGAAACTTCGCCGAGATGCTCAAGGGCACCCTCGACGGCGTGGCGCTGAGCACCCAGGGCTCACTCCAGATCTCTCCCCTCACCGAGACGGTTTTCAATCCCCAGGAAGCGCTGGCGCTTTCGCTCACCGCCGATGCAAAACACAATCTCTACATCGGCACCGGCCATCAGGGAAAAGTCTTCCGCGTGGACGCGGCCATGAAAGGTTCGCTTTTCTTCACCGCTCCCGAACCCGACGTCTTTGCCCTGGCCGTGGGGCCGGACGGCGCACTCTACGTGGGCACGTCGCCGGAAGGAAAGATTTACCGCGTCGCGCCGGACGGCAAATCCCGGGTCTTTTTCGATCCCAAGACCAAATACATCTGGGCGCTGGCCTTCGACCGCCAAGGCAATCTCTATGCGGGCACGGGCGACCAGGGACAGATCTTCAAAATTGCCCCCGACGGCACCGGCAAAGTCTTTTTCGATAGCGCACAGACCCACATCATGTGCCTGACCTTTGACGCGCACGGCAACCTGCTGGCGGGCAGCGTGCCCAACGGGCTCGTCTACCGGATTTCGCCGCAAGGCAAGGGGTTCGTTCTTTACCAGGCGAACCTGCCGGAGATTCACGACCTGGTCGTAGACTCCGAGGGGCGCATTTACGCCGCGGCGCTGGGCGGCGGGCCGACGAGCGGCATGCCCATGATCATCTCCCCCACCCTGCTGGGCGCGCACGTTTCGACCCCGATCGCCACGGTGACGGTCACCGCCGCATCGGAAAACAAGGAGCCGGAAGAACCCAAGGGCCAGCAGAAGCCGCCGACGGCGCCCAAGAAAGAGAAGAAGTCCCAGACTTCCCACCCCAGCTTCAACCGCCCGGCGGCGCTGGCCTCGGCTTTCAAGCCCAGTCCCTACCAGCTGGGCAAAGGTTCGCTCATTCGAATCCTCCCCAACTCCACGGTCGAAACCCTTTGGAGTTCCAATCGCGAGAGCATTTTCGGGTTGGCGTTGGACGGCCCCGACGTGCTGTTCACGACCGACGAGGATGGGCGCATCTTCCGCCTCAACCCGCGGCAGGAAGGCGACAACCTGACGTTGCTCGCCGAGACGCACGAATCGCTGGCCACCCGCCTGCTGCGCGTTGGCTCCGACCTCTACGTGGCCACCGGCAACGTCGCCAAGCTCATTCGCCTGGCAAGCGATAACGGCCACCGAGGAACCTACGAATCTCCGGTCAAGGACGCGGGGTTCATTTCCCACTGGGGAACCATTTCCTGGCGCGCCCGGGTGCCGGCCGGAACGCGGCTGGAGTTTTATACGCGCGCCGGCAACGCCGATCGCCCCGACAAGACCTGGAGCGATTGGGCAGGCCCGTACACCGACGAGTCAGGAAGCGCCATCCAAAGCCCTGCGGCGCGCTACTTGCAGTGGAAGGCGATCTTCACCTCCTCGCGGCCGCACGCTTCCCCGACGCTGGATGATGTGACGGTGGCCTACCTGAACCAGAACCTGGCCCCGGAGATCCATTCCTTCAACGTCTCGACGGGCGAGCAAACCAGCGGCCCCACCCCGGCTTCCCCCAGCGTTTCGACTTCGCCAAGCGTGGGAGCGACGGTGACGGTCACGTCCACGCCCGGACCCGCCGGTTCCTCTGCCGCGGCGGGGGCCTCCAGCACCCAGGCCCCTCCCACAGTCCTGAGCTGGCAGGCCTCCGACCCCAACGGCGACCAGCTGGTCTATGCGCTCTACGTCAAGGCTACCGACGAAAAGGACTGGCACCTGCTCAAAGACGACCTGCACGAGAGCAATTACACTCTGGCGGCGGGGACGCTTCCCGACGGCAAATACCTGGCGCGGCTGGTGGCTTCCGACGCGGAGGCGAATCCTCCAGACCTGGCACGCAAGAGCCAACTAGTCAGCGCGCCTTTCTGGATTGACGATACGCCCCCGCAAGTCCAGGTGCTGGGCCGGAAAGTGAGCGGGCACACGGCGGAAGTGCGCTTCCAGGCGCAGGACGCCACCTCCCCCTTGCAGGCCGCGGAGGTTTCGACGGACGGCAAGCCTTGGCAGGACGTGCTCTCCGACGACGGCATTGTGGATTCGCAAACCGAAACGTTTACGATTCGTGTTGAACACCTCAAGCCCGGCGAGCATATAATAACCTTGCGTGCCTATGACACCGCCGGAAACGCGGGATTGGGCAAGGCGGTGCTGGAAATCCCGCCTCGCTAAGCAGCCGGCCGCAAGGGCGGCCGCAACACCGGCGGCGGAGCTCCCGACGAGCCCGTGAATAAGGGTTCGAGACAACTTCCATAAGGCATCCCGCATCTCACCCAGCGAGTCGAGGTGCGGCCCGTAACCACGACCCTTGAGTATTCAAAAGACTTCGACGCCCAAGGCCGCTACCGAGGCTCAGACCATTGCGCGCGCGCAACGGGGGGACGAGGAGGCCTTTGCTTCCTTGTTTGAAGCGCAGAAACGCCGCGTCTACTCCCTGTGCCTGCGCATGACGGGTAACACCGCGGAGGCGGAGGATCTGGCCCAGGAGGCCTTCCTCCAGTTGTTCCGCAAGATCTCCACCTTCCGCGGGGATTCGGCTTTTTCGACGTGGCTGCACCGGCTGGTGGTCAACGTCGTGCTCATGCATCTGCGCAAGAAGGGCTTGCAGCAGATCTCGCTCGACGACGTCGACAACAGCCAGGAAGAACCGGTCAAGCGCGATTACGGCGATGATGACCGGAGGCTGGTGGGTTCCGTCGACCGGATCAGTTTGAATCGTGCCATTGCCGATCTGCCGCCGGGTTACCGCGCGGTCTTCGTGCTGCACGACGTGGAAGGCTACGAGCACAACGAGATTGCTCAGATTATGGGTTGCTCAATCGGAAACTCGAAGTCCCAGCTCCACAAAGCGCGCTTGAGATTGCGCGAGACGCTCCGCCGGGATCAGGCCACCCTGGCCGCTTCCCAAGGTCCCGTGGGTGCGGAGCCCGGAGAGGGGTCGTAGGGGACCATGAAGGAGATGGAGGCCAACAACAGCAACGCGCTTCAGACGGCCTGCCGGCAGTTTCACACCGAACTGGCCGACTACCTGGAGGGTGACGCTCGACTGGGAATCGAACGCCATGCCGCCCAGTGTCCCGCCTGCGCGGCCCTGCTGGCCGACCTGCAGATGCTGCGCCGCGAGGCCGCCCAGCTCCCCCTGGAAGAGCCTCCCGCCAGCCTGTGGAAGAGCCTGCAGGCCCGCCTGGCGGCGGAACGAGCCTCCGCCTTGCAGCCTGCCTGCCGGGAGTTTCACGCCGCCCTTGCCGATTTCCTGGAAGGCGAAGCCCGGCCAGCCGTCGCGCAGCACGCCGAAGAGTGTGTCTTCTGCTCGACCCTGCTCACCGACCTTCAGGTGTTGCGCCGCGAGGCCGCCCAGCTTCCTTTGGAAGAGCCTCCCGCGCGCTTGTGGGCGAACGTACGCGCGCAGATGGCCGCCGAAGGCCTGCTGCGCGAGCCGGCCAGCGGCTGGTCGCGCTGGCTCAGGATGCCGGGATGGCCCGCCATGGCGGCGCCTGCCGGAGCCCTGGCCTGTCTGCTTCTTTTCGGACTGGCGCTGCTGGTACCTCCCGGCGCCGTGGACCGCAATTCGGCCTGGCTGGCCAGCTCCGACCGCGCCCAGGCGGCGCAGCAGGTTATCGCCACCGAAGACAGCGCGCTGGTGAGCACCATCAACGTCTTGGAACAGAGCTACAAGCAGCAGCAGGACCAGTTGGCTCCGACCATTCGCGCCACCTACCAGAAAGGCCTGGCCTCGCTCGACGACTCCATTCGCCAATGCCGGGCGTCGGTGGAGCGTGAGCCCGCCAACCAACTGGCCCGACAGATGCACATCAACGCCTATTCGCGCAAGGCCGAAGTGCTGGCTTCGGCGTTAAACTATGACGTGCCCCATGGTGGGCTCTAAGAGGATGTGATGGCCGTGCCGGCTGAAGATTCGAAACCCAAGCCTCGCCGCAGCGCGCGAGGTCGCGGCCTGAGGGCCTCGCTGGCCGTGGCGCCCCTGGGACTACTGCTGCTGGCGCTGCCCGGGCACACGGAAAAGACCTACATTCTGCAGACCTCCTCCAGCCCGCGCATCATCCTGTCGAACCTCTCCGGCCACGTGATCGTGCGCGGCTGGGACAAGTCGCAGGTACGCGCCAAGTGCTCCACGGTTTCGCCGCGGGTGGTGGTGATGGTCGAGCCCGCGCCCGCCACCGGAGTTGCCGACCGCGTCCACTTTTCCACCCGCGTGCTCGATACCCTTCTCGACGAAAACCAGGACCGCGCCGATTACACCCTCGACGTGCCCTTGCAATCCAGCCTGGAGATCCGCAACCGGCAAGGCATGGTGGAGATTGAAAAGCTCAGCGGCGACGCCTGGGTGGACACGGTGGGAGCGTCCATTTCCGCCTCCGACGTGGGCGGCCACCTGGCGGTGAACTCGGTGGGCGGCGACATCGTCATCCGCCGCGCCTCGGGACGCGTCGAGGCCTCCACCACCAACGGCAACCTGCACATCATCTCCCCTTCGAGCTTCAACCTGCGCGCCAACAACGTCTCCGGCAAAATCATCTACGAAGGCAACTTCCTTCCCGGCGGCGATTACGTGCTTTCCGATTACAGCGGGGAGATGGAGATTCTCTGCCCGGCGGAAGCCAGCTTCGAGCTCGACGCCAAGAGCGTCAAGGGTAAAGTCATGTCCGACCCCTCCCTGGCGCTCACCCGGCGGCGCTCCCCCGGCCAGGGCCAGCCCCTTTCCGGCAACAGCTTTGTCGGCAGCACCGAGAACTCCAGCAACGCCACCGTCACCCTGACATCCTTCAGCGGCAACATCCGCATCCGCCGCCAGCCCTGAACGTCCCTCCGGCACGTGGTAGATTCAATTCCCCGTTGGAAAATCACGCCGGAACCCTATAATAGTTGCGCACGAGGTGTCCGGGACTGGCCACGAATGACTCGTCATCGCAGCAGGCTGCTTTATCTTCTGGGATTCATGGGATGCGGCAAGACGACAGTGGGCGCCTTGCTGGGGCGCGAGCTGCACTGGCCCTTCATCGACCTGGACGCCACCCTGGAAGCAGGGCAAGGCATGACGGTGCGGGAAATCTTCGAGCGCGACGGCGAGGCCTTTTTCCGCCAGCTAGAGCACGCGGCGCTGCAGGAAGCTTCGCGCACTCCGCCCGCCATCATCGCCCTGGGCGGCGGCACCTTCGTGCAGGAGCGCAACCTGGAACTGATCCGCTCGACCGGCGGCGCTACCGTCTGGCTGGATTGCCCGTTCGAGGAGCTTTATCTCCGCTGCCAGGGCCTGCTCACCCGTCCCCTGTTCCGCGGCCGGGAGGACTTCCAGCGCCTTTACACCGAGCGTCTGCCTTTCTATCGCCTCGCCGATTACAGCGTGGCCACCGGCGGCCGCTCGCCGGAACAAGTGGTGGAACAGATCCTGCAACTGAAGGCGTTTTGACCTTCGAGGAGGGCGTTTGTTGGCAAAGATGCGCGTGACAGTTGGAGCAATCGCGGCGGTGCTGGCCTGGGCGGTCCCATTTAACGTTTTCCCCGGCGGCCGGGCGCGGGCTGCGTCTTCCTTGGCGCGTTTTGACGATCAGGGAACCTTCGTCATCACCTTCGCCGGCGCTCCCCTGGGAACCGAGAAGTTTTCCATCCAGGCCAAGGACGACCACCTGGTGGCGGAGTCCGAAATCCATTTGAAAGCGCTGCAGGCGAAGGTTCCCACCGAAATCGAAACCTTTCCCAAGCTGGTCCTGGACAGCCACCTGCACCCTCAGACCTATTCCTGGAAGCTCAAGGGTCCGGAGGCCTACGACCTGGAAGTGGATTTCCGCACTTCGCCGGCGCGCAGCCGCCTTCGTGTGGGCGGCAAGAAGGGCGAAGACGTGCGCGATTTCAAACTCCCGCGCGACGCCGTTGTTCTCGACAACAACGTCATCAGCCATTACCAGCTGCTCCTCGACCGCTACTTTATGAAGTCCAAGCACAAGCAGACTTTTTCCGGCTACATCCCCCAGGACGCCCTGCCCGGCGAACTGACCGTCGAAGACGCGGGGCCGCAGAAGATCAAGCTGCACGGCGCGGAGACCACTCTCGAACACCTGGTGGTCACCGCCGACAACGCCCGGCTCGACCTCTGGGTGGACAGCCAGCATCGCTTGCAGCGCCTCGCCGACCCCTCCAAAGCCATGGAGGCCGTGCGGCAATAATCGCCGCCCCTTACCCCACTCTTTCCTCTTCGTATGCTTCCCCCCCGGCCGGCCCGGCCTCTAAGCGGTGGTATAATTAGAAATTAGCCTTTTGCGGCTTGCGGGCTTATGCACGACATCCTTCTCTGGTCAGCGCTGGCGTTTTACGGGGCGGGAATTTTGCTTACCCTGCCTTCCATCAGGCGCCGCCGCCCGACTTTGCCCACAGATTCGCTGATCGCCCTGGGCGCCGGTCTTTTTCTGCACGCCGGGGCGCTGGCGGTGCTGGCGGTCACTCTCGACCGGCTGCCGGTCACCGACGTGCGCAGCGCCTTGTCGTTCTACGCTTTTCTCGCCACCCTGGCCTTTTTCCTCGTCTACCTGCGCTACCGCATCACCTCGCTGGGAGTTTTCATGCTCCCGCTGGTGTTCGTGCTCACGCTGATTTCGGCGTTGCAGCCCGGCCGTTCGTTCGAGTCGCCGGCCTTCCGCAGCGGCTGGCTGCTGGTCCACATCTCCTCGATCCTCCTCGGCTACGTCGGCTTCCTGCTCACCTTCGTGGCGTCGGTGATGTATCTGGTCCAGGAGCGTGAGCTAAAGGCCAAGCGCCCGCGCCTGGCGGGCTTTCGCCTGCCGTCCCTGGAAGTTTGCGATGAGCTCTATTACCGCTCGCTGCTGTTCGGACTCCCCTTCCTCACCCTGGGCATCCTGACGGGATTCGTGTGGGCCAGCCGCACCTGGAAGGGCCCCTGGGAGTTCGATCCCAAGATTCTGGCCGCGCTGGTCACCTGGCTGATCTACCTGATTCTGTTTTCGATGCGCCTGAGCGGCAACTGGAGCGGCCGGCGCGCCGCTTACATCGCCATCGTCGGCTTTGCGGCGGTGCTGGTGACGTTTCTGGGAATCAGCTTCGTCAGCGGCATTCACGGATATTTCCCCAACCTGAGCGGCAAGCCATGAACCTTGCTCTGGTCGGCATCAACCATCGCACCGCGCCCGTGGCAGTCCGCGAGCGGATGAACTTCCAGGAGACCGCCCTGGGAGGCGCGGTCGCCAACCTGGTGAATCGCCCCGGCGTTACCGAGGCCTTCATCCTCTCCACCTGCAACCGCGTGGAGGTGGCCACGGACCTTGAGGACGGCGCCGCGCCCGAGCCCCTGCTGCGCTCCTTCCTGGCCGACTTCCACCACTGCGACCTGGCCCCTTACGAAACCTACTTTTACTGGTACCGGGACCAGGACGTGATCCGGCACCTGTTTCGGGTGGCCTCCAGCCTCGACTCGATGGTACTGGGTGAGCCACAGGTGCTGGGGCAGATGAAGCAAGCGTATGCCACCGCGCGCGACGTCGGGGGCTTGAACGGCGCGCTGAGCGAAATTCTTAGCCAGGCGCTGGCCGTGGCGCGGCGGGTGCGGCGCGAGACCGCCATCGGCACCACCGCTGTCTCGGTTTCCTACGCGGCCGTGGAGCTGGCGCGAAGGATTTTCGGCGACCTGCATGGCAAGACCATCTTCGTCATCGGCGCCGGGAAGATGAGCGAGCTGGCGGCACGCCATCTCCTGCGGAGCGGGTCGAGCGCTATTTTCGTCAG
>JBJKQV010000413.1:0-7397 GCA_046704985.1 Terriglobia bacterium | reverse complement strand
CCCAGGTCCGCTGCCCCGCCTCGCCCATCTCGCTGAAGGTCTGCAAGCGCGAGGAACGGACCCGCCGCAGGTAGTCGTAGCAATGGTTCACGGCGATGCGCCCCAGCCAGGTTCCGAAGGAGGACTGGAAATTGTAGCTCCGAATCGCCAGGAAAGCCTTGAGGAAAACTTCCTGAACGATGTCCTCCACGTCGTTGCGGTTGCGCACCAGGCGAAAGACCAAGCCGAAGACGCGGCGCGACTGCTCGCCCACCAATTCGCCGAAGGCCTCCCGGTCCCCGGCCTGGGCGCGCCGGATCCGCTCGCCTTCCGCACCGGCCTCCTGCCGCACGTTCACCATTCGCCATCCGTACCACCACCCGTCTCGATTAGTCCGACGAGTGGGGCCCCCTCCAGGTTACACGATTCCCGGCCCTTCCGCGTACCCCCCCTTGCCTATATCCTAAAATTATCGTTGACCAACCTATTGTCTTGTGTGAGAATGCCAAGCATGGTGATCGGAGCTCGTTTACGCAAATTACGCGAAGAAAAGAAACTGTCGCAGGGCGACATCGAAGAGCGAACCGGCCTGCTGCGTTGCTACATTTCACGAGTGGAAAATGGACATACTATCCCCTCGATTGAAACGTTAGAACGCCTCTCGTCGGCCTTGGACATTCCCCTTTTCCAGCTTTTCTACGAGGGCGATGAGCCCCCGCCGCTGCCCAACTTGAGCCGGCGTAAGTCCGCGGAAGAGCTGGCGTTGGACGAAGAGTCGCAAAGAGAGCTTCGCTTCTTCGAGAAGGTCAGAAGGCTGATGGCCAGGATCAACGAGAGGGATCGGCAACTCCTTCTCTATATGGCCCAGAAGCTGGCCAACCGCTAAGGTCTGCCCTGCCCGCCCCCAGGTCTTTTGCACTGCCGGCCACGGCGGTCAGGGTGGTTTATTCCCATTCGATGGTCCCCGGGGGCTTGGACGTAATGTCATAGACGACCCGGTTGACCCCCTTCACCTCATTGACAATGCGGGTGGCCAGACGCTCAAGTAGCGGCGCGGGCAATTTTGCCCAGTCCGCCGTCATGCCGTCTTCCGAGTGCACCGCCCGCACGGCAATGGTGGAAGCGTAAGTCCTCGAGTCCCCCATTACCCCCACGCTCGACACCGGCAAAAGCACCGCAAACGACTGCCAGAGGTCTTCGTAGAGCCCGGCGGCGCGAATTTCCTCCATGACGATGGCGTCCGCCTCGCGCACCATGCGCAGGCGCTCGGAGGTAATCTCCCCCACGATGCGCACCGCCTGGCCGGGTCCCGGGAAAGGCTGGCGGTTGATCAGGGCTGCGTCCAGCCCCAACTCGCGCCCCACCGCCCGCACCTCGTCTTTGAAAAGCTCCCGCAGCGGCTCGATGAGTTCGAAGTCGAACTCGGCGGGCAGCCCGCCGACGTTGTGATGGCTCTTGATGGTGGCGGCAGGGCCTTTGACCGAAACCGATTCGATGACGTCCGGGTAGAGGGTTCCCTGCACCAGGAAGCGCACCTCGCCCAGCCGCCGCGCCTCCTCCTCAAAGACACGGATGAATTCCTCGCCGATGATGCGCCGCTTGAGCTCCGGATCGGTGACGCCCTGCAGGCGCGAAAGAAAACGCTCCGTCGCGTCGACGCTGCGGACGTTCAAGTGGGCCTGGGCGCGCAGGGCGGCGCCCACGCGCTCGAACTCGTTCTGGCGCAGCAGGCCGTTGTCGACGAAGACGCAGGTCAGCCGATCCCCCAGCGCCCGCCCCACCAGCGTCGCGGCCACGGCCGAATCCACACCGCCCGATAGCGCGCAAAGCGCCTGCCCGCCGCCCACCTGGGCGCGCACGCGCTCCACCGTCTCTTCGATGAAGGAGCGCGGAAACCAGTTGGGCTTCACCCCGCAAACTTTCTCGATGAAGTTGCGCAGGATTTCCTCACCGCGGTCGGTGTGCCGCACCTCGGGATGGAACTCCAGGGCGTAGAGGCGCGCGGAGGGATTTTCGATGGCGGAGACGGCGTACTCGGTGCGCCCGGTAACTGAGAAACCCGGCGGCACCTCCGCCACGTGGTCGCCGTGGCTGTTCCAGACTCGCAGCGGGGCCGGCAAGCCATCCAGCAGCTCGCTGGGAGGGAAGATTTCCAGGCGCGCAAAGCCGTACTCGCGCCGCGCCGCCCCCTCCACCTTGCCACCCCGGTGGTGCGCCATCCATTGCAGCCCGTAACAGATGCCCAGCACCGGCACGCCCAGTTCCAGCACCCGCGCGTCGCAGACGGGCGCCGACGCGTCGTAGACCGATGACGGCCCGCCGGAAAGAATCAGCGCCTGCGGGCGCATCTTTTCGAGGTCCCCGAAAGGCACCGTGCAGGGCAATATCAGCGCGTAGACGTGCAGCTCGCGGATGCGCCGCGCGATGAGCTGCGTGTACTGCGAGCCGAAGTCGAGGATGACGATGGGAGATGGATTCATTGGCTCATTGAATCATTGAACCATTTCCCCATGGGTTCTTTGCGGTCGCAAGCCCATCATTCCGAAACCTTCGCGAGCGCCGATATTTCGCCTTCAATGGGTCAACGATTCAATGAAGAAATGGTCCGATCACTTGACGACAAAACTCACCAGCTTGCTGGGCACCACAATGACCTTCACGATTCGCTTGCCCGCCAGGTGCGGCGCCACCTTCTCTTCCGCCTGGGCCAGGCGGCGAATCTCCTCCTCGCCGGCATCCACGGCCACGCGGATGCGCCCGCGCAGCTTGCCGTTGACCTGGACGGGAATCTCCAATTCCTGCTCGGCGGCCAACGCAGGGTCGTAGGCGGGCCAGGGTTCGCGCAGGAGCGGCTGCTTATGCCCCAAGCCTTCCCACAGCTCGTCGGCCACGTGCGGCGCAAAGAGCGAAAGGATTACGGTCAGAATCTCAAGCGACACTTTAAGCGCCGCGGGCCTTACTTTTCCCTGCCCGGCAGCTTCTTCCACCGCGGCCAGCTCGTTGACCAGTTCCATGGCCAAGGCGATGTCGGTGTTGAAGTGCCAGCGCTCTTCCATGTCCTCGGTGACATGGCGAAGCGTCTGGTGGGCCTTGCGCAGCAGGCGCCGCTCTTCCGGACTACGGCTGGAAGCTTCGAGCTTGACGGGCTGGATTGCCCGAAGCTCGTCGGCGTGCGTGGCCACCAGGCGATAGACGCGGTTCAGAAAGCGCGCCGCGCCTTCGATGCCGGAATCGGACCAATCCAGGTCCTTCTCGGGCGGGGCTGCAAAGAGCATGTAGACGCGCACCGTGTCGGCGCCGTAGCGCCCGAACATGGCCGTGGGGTCGACCACGTTGCCCTTCGACTTCGACATCTTCGCGCCGTCCTTGATAACCATGCCCTGCGTGAACAGGCGGGTCACGGGCTCGGGAAAATCCACCATGCCGATATCCTGCATCACCTTGGTGAAAAAGCGCATGTAAATCAGGTGCAGGATGGCGTGCTCGATGCCGCCGATGTATTGGTCCACGGGGAACCAGTACTTCACCGCCGCGCGGTCGATCATGCCGGTCGAAACCTTGGGGCCCGTGTAGCGGTAGAAGTACCAGGACGAATCCACAAAAGTGTCCATGGTATCGGTCTCGCGCCGCGCCGCGCCGCCGCAGCGCGGGCAGGTTGTATGCAAGAACTCCGGCGCGCGCTCGAGCGGCGACCGCCCTTCCCCGGTCAGCTTGACGTCGGGCGGTAGCACCACCGGCAGATCCTTTTCCGGAACCGGAACCGTGCCGCACTTCGGACAGTAAACAATGGGAATGGGCGTCCCCCAATAGCGCTGCCGGGAAATGCCCCAATCCTTCAAGCGGTACTGGATGGTTCCCTTCCCAAACCCTTGCGCTTCGGCGTCTTGGGTCATGCGTGCGATGGCTTGCTCGGAACTGAGGCCGGTGTAAGGACCGGAATTCACCAACCGGCCGTACTCGGTAAAGGCTCCCGCAGCGCCGGCGCCGTCTTTTCCTTGGCCTGAGGCCAAGGGCTCGATAACAGTGCGGATGGGCAGGCCGTAGGCCGTGCAGAACTCGAAGTCGCGCTGGTCGTGGGCTGGCACGGCCATGACGGCCCCGGTGCCGTACTCCATGAGCACGAAGTTGGCCACCCAGACGGGCACCGGCTCGCCGTTATACGGGTTGCGCGCCGCAAAACCCGTGTCGGCGCCCAATTTTTCGAAATTGGCTTCTCCGCGCGCCTCGGCGGCCGAGGCACGCACGCGCTCGACGGCGGCGCGGAGCTTTTCCGGAGACTTCGAGCGTTGGATGAGCTTTTCGACCGCAGGATGTTCAGCGGCCAGGAAAAGCGCCGTGCAGCCGAAAATCGTGTCGACGCGCGTGGTGAAAACGCGCACCGGTTCGCCGAGCTCGTCGAGCGCGAAATCCACTTCCGTGCCCCGCGAGCGGCCGATCCAGTTCTCCTGCATGGCCAGCACGCGCTCCGGCCAGCGCTTGAGCTCTTTCACGTCGTCGAGCAGGCGGTCGGCGTAGTCGGTGATCTTCAGGAACCACTGCTCGAGCTCGCGCTCCTCGACAGGGGTCTCTTCGTGCCGCCAGCAGCAGCCGTTCACCACCTGCTCGTTGGCGAGCACCGTGGAGCAGGCCGGGCACCAGTTGACGCGGCTCTTCTTGCGATAAGCGAGGCCGCGCTCCAGCATTTTGAGGAAAAACCACTGGTTCCAGCGGTAGTACTCGGGGACGCAGCTGGCCACTTCGCGGCGCCAGTCGTAGCTCACTCCCAGGCGCTGCAACTGCCCGCGCATGCGGTCGATGTAGGCAAAGGTGAACTCCGAAGGATGGCGGTGATTCTTGATGGCGGCGTTTTCGGCGGGCAGACCGAAGGCGTCCCAGCCGATGGGATGAATGACGTTGAAGCCGCGCATCCATTGATAACGCGCCAGGGCGTCGCCGATGGAATAATTGCGCACGTGCCCCATGTGGATGTCGCCGGAAGGATAGGGCAGCATCTCCAAGACGTAGTACTTCTTCCGCTGCGGGTCCACCTCGGCCTCAAAGAGCTTCTGCTCCGCCCAGCGGGCCTGCCACTTGGTTTCGATCTTCTGAGGGTCGTAGTTTGAGTCCATGTTCAGAATTCTGAGTTATGAATTATAAGTTCCGGACAACTGATAATTCAGAACTCATAACGCATCGCCTGCCACTTCTCCCTTCGATATTCGGAGTTACGTGCGCGCGCGCCCGGCGGCCAGCTTGCGGATCATACCGATGTTGCGTTTGTCGTCGCCCGGCCGGTCGAGGGGCGTTTCGCAGATGAACGGCACGCCGCGCAACTTGGGGTGGCGCACGATGCGCGCGAACGCTTGGCGGCCGATCTTGCCTCGCCCGATGTGCTCGTGCCGGTCGGCGTGCGAGCCGAAATCGGTCCTGGAATCGTTGGCGTGAATCACCTTCAAGTTCTTCAGGCCCACCGCGCGGTCGAACTGGCGCACTGTCTCGCGCAGGCCCGCGGCGGTGTGAATGGGATAGCCCGCCTCGAAGGTGTGCGCGGTGTCCAGACAGACGCCTACCGGCAGGGTCTTGCCCGCCCCCGCCAGGATAGCCCCCACTTCCTCAAAGCTGCGGCCGATCGCCGTGCCCTGGCCGGCGGTGTTTTCGATCAGGACCGTCAACCCGTCGAGCTTCAGCCCTCGCGCCGCCTGACCCAGCGAGGCGATGCAATTCTCGATGGCCTGCTCGGCGCTCGAATCCTTGGCGCTGCCGGGATGGGTGACCAGGTACTCGGCCCCCAGCGCCAGCGCGCGCTCCAGCTCGCCGCGGAAGGCGGCGATGGAGTGCCGGCGGATGGCGGGGTCGGGCGCCGCGAGGTTAATCAAGTAATTGTCGTGAATCACCACCGGGCCCAAACCGTAGCGTTCCCGCACCGCCCGGAAGCGCCTGCACTCTTCCGCCGTGGGACGGTGCGCGCGCCAGCCGCGCGGGTTGGCCGAAAACATCTGGAAGGTGTCACACCCGATGCGGTGGGCGTGGAGCGGGGCATTCTCCAGCGCACCGGCAATTGAAGTATGCACCCCCACCTTCATCAGATCTGTTCTCCAGGAACTAAACTCTCATCTTATCAGAGCGTTCAAAAAGCGGTCAACAAGCGCCGCGTGCCTCTGAGGTATAATCACCACTTGGCAAGCCCAGCACAGTCACCGCAACCCGCCGCGCTCGCGCCGCTCGACTTCCCCGGGCTGATGGCGGAAACCTTCCGCACCTACGGGCGGAATTTCCGCCTCTGGGTGGGCATCGCGGCGTGCTACGAAGCGGCCACCATCCCCCTGGAGTTTCTGGAGCCGGACATCGGCAAGGGGTTGCTGCACGCCTTGATGAATCCCAGCCCCGCCTACCTGCGCGGCCAGGTGGCGCTGCTGGGACAGGTCTTCGGCCTCGACCTCATCAGCTTCTGCCTGTTTCAGATTGCCCTGGCGGCGCTCGCCTACGCGCTGGGGGCGCGCCTGAGCGGCCGCTCAGTGTCGCTCACAGCCGCCTACCGCCGCGCGCTCCGGCAGGCCCGCGACATCATCGTGGCGGTGGGACTGTCGCTGGTGCTGCCTTTCGGCGCCTGGGGCGGCGTGGCGCTGGCAAGCATCGCGGTGGGCCTGGGCGCGGCCACTTTCCTGATCGTGGTCTTACATAAGACTGGCCTGTTCACCGCCGCCCTGCTGATTGCGGTGGTGCTGATCGTTCTGGCGTCGCTGCCCGCGGTCATCTACATCACCCTGCGCATCACCCTGGCGACGCCCGTGCTGGCCACGGAAGGCGGCGGAGCGCGCGCGGCGCTCGAGCGCAGCTACGCGCTCTCCAAGGGGCAGGTGCTGAGAATTTTCGGCCTGGTGGTGCTGACCGGGTTTCTGGAAATGATCGCCACGTCGGTCGCGGATATGCCTTTCGACATCGCCGGCATGGTGCTGAGCATCCAGCAAACGGCCGCGCCGTTCTGGCTGAAGCTGCTGGGCACGGCGGTCGACCGCGCCGCCGCCGCCCTGACCATTCCCTTTCTGATGCTGGCGCTCAGCCTCGCCTACCTCGACCTGCGAGTGCGCCGCGAGCGACTGAGCGTCGAACAATTGCAGCGGGAAATCGCCGCCTGAAGCCGGCGGCCCCCGCCCGAGAGGTCCCATGGCAAAACAACGTTGGCTTTGGACGTGGCCGCTGGCCGGCACGCTGCTCATGCTTCTTCCTGCTTTGGCGGGCGCCGCCGCCCCAAAGCTGCAGTTCCGGATCTCCTTCCCCGCCGCGGCGCGCACCCAGGCCGTGACCGGCAGGGTCTTTGTCGCCATCAGCACCAAGGAAGATCCTCAACCAATACTTCAAGTCGGGAGTTGGGGTGTAGCCCCGCCGCTTTTCGGCGGCGCCGTCGAAGACTTGAAGCCGGGCCAGACGGCGACCTTTGA
>JBJKQV010000412.1:0-7764 GCA_046704985.1 Terriglobia bacterium | reverse complement strand
GGTCAGCGCCGGGGTTTCGTAATCCCCGATCACCGACGTGGCGCGAAACGTCACGTTGGAAGACATGGCGCGGTCGGCCAGAAACGTCTCCAGCAGCGAAGGCGGCGGCGAGGGGTAATGCTCCCCTTGCATGATGAAGGAGTGCTGGGGAGTCATGAGCAGAGCGTAGAGCCGGTTGTTGCGGCGCATGCGGTTCAGGGCCTGGACGAGCTGCGCGGGGTCGCGAGGCGGCGCTGCCAGCGGCCCCAGGCGACCTTCCAGCAGGTTCACGGTCGTGCCGTTGCCGATCACCAGCGACAGAGCCTTGCCGCGCACGCTGGTGGGAATCTGAACGGGAATCCGTTCCACCAGGCTTCCGCCTCCCGGCGTGCGCAGCACGGCGATGACTTCGATCTTGTCGCCCGGGCGCACGCGCGAGCGGGTGCTCCAGGCTTCTTGCAGCGTGGCGGTGCGTTCCTCGTCGCGCGTCGTGATATCCAGGTCGATGCCTTCCACGCGCAGCTTCTCGAATCCGCTGCCCAGCAGATAGTTGAGGGGCGTGGAAACGGCGAGCGCCGCCATGTTGGCGGCGTTCACCCCGGAAGCGACCACGTCGTCCAGACGCATCTCGCCGCCTTCGGAGAGCCGGATGCGGCCCTTCAAATCCACCGTGCTGGGACCCATGACGCGCTCCGTCGCGCTGAGCGCCGATACCATCGCCAGGTTGACCAGCAACGGCGAGAGGAATTCCTGCTGGACGACGTTGAAGTTGTACTCCTCCGTGCGGCCGAGGGTGGAGTGCAGACGGATGTGCACGGGAATCACCGGCGGCGCGGCGCCCACCACGCCGTAGATGGCCCCGAAGCGGTCCTGGCGAATCGCCCCCACCGTGGGACCCGGCTCGTCGAGCTTGAAGGAATTGGCCAGGCTGGGCACAGTGGCCAGCACGTCGGCGGGCGCGAAGGGAAATTCCACCGGCCCGGTGAGCAGAAAGCGGTGCCCGCAGGCATAGACGTTGTCGCCTTGGCGATAGGTCACCGTGCAGTCCACGTGCATGTTCATGTCGCCGCTCACCAGCTGCACGCTGATCATGGAACCGGGAACCACTCGCGCCGCCGCCGCAGCGCCGCCCGCTGGGACCGTGCCGCCGCCGGCCAGCACCGGCCCTTGCATGGGCTCCAGACCCATGCGCCGGAACAGCGGCCCGAAGCTTTCCATCGCTTGCGGCGAAAAGCCGCCATAGCGCAACGGCAACTGCAAGTCTTGCATCGCCCCGGTTTGCGCGGAGGAGTCGAGCCGCGCTTCCCAGCCCGCCAGCCCGGAGGATTGGGCCGGAATCAGCCGCGCCACTTCTCGTCCGCCTGCGCCCGCCACGCGATAGATGCGCGGCCGCAGCCAAGCGGCAGAGGCGTTGGCCTTCCCGGCGCTCGCGGGCGCGGGGGAGGGAACCACCGCCAGCATCTGCTCGATGGGCGTGATGCCCGCGTACGCTTCCTTGGCAAACGGAAACGCCAGCGCCACGGCGCCCAGGAGTTTGCCGTTGACGTACACGGGGCTGCCGCTCATGCCGGCCACGACTCCGGTTTCTGCGAGCGGCCCGCCCGACAAGCGCGCCAGAATGATGTCCTGCTTGGGAGCGGCGGCGTTCTTGAGCACGCCGAGGATCTTGACGTTGAAGGTTTCGATTTTGTTGCCGGAAAAAACCGTGCGCCCCACGCCTTCGAGTCCGGCGTGAACGTCGCGCAGAGGGAAGAGGTTCTCCTGGGCAGAAAGCCCCGTGCTCGCCAGCATCAGGACTGCCAACGCGGCAATCAACTTTCGCGCATGCATAGATTGGATCCACCCGCAGAGGGCCAAAGATTAGTCTAGGGGAGAATGACAAAGGCCGTCAAGTTCCGCATAGAGCCGCCACCGGGCGTGAATAGCCGCACCAGGCCGTATGACAAAATGTCCGGCGTGCCCAGCCCACCTTTTGCTCGAGCTCACCCACCTCCGAGCCCGCCGCATGCCCACGTCCGGCATGCCAGAGCCCGCCTGGGATCGCGTCTCGCCGGAGCCTGCGGCATTCCAGATTGCAAATTCCATCCGGGACCGCACTATTCAACATCCCACCCCACGCCAGGGACCTCGTCTTGCGGGAGCCCGCGGCATTCCAGATTGCAAATTCCGAATTCCACCCGAGCCCGCGTCTCGCCGGAGCCCGCGGCATTCCAGATTCCAAATTCCAAATTCCACCCGGGACCGCGCTATGCCAGGGCCGCGCACGCGACGGAACTTTGGCGGCTGCCGCTGCGTATCCTTAGACAGGAGGCACGGGCGTGGTCAAATTCCTGCTCTGGTGCATTCTGCTGGTTTTGTGCTGGCCGCTGGCGCTGCTGGCGTTGCTGCTTTACCCGCTGGTATGGCTGCTGCTATTGCCGTTTCGCGTGCTGGGCATCGCGGTGGGCGGCGTGCTGGACCTGCTGCGCGCCGTCATCACTCTGCCGGCGCGTCTGCTGGGCGCCCCGCGGCGCGCCTGAATTTTCTGGAACTCTTCGCCGCGAATTTCCGTTATAGGCAACAGGAACGACTGGAGGAGGGCACTCATGAAGCGAGCATTGTGGGGCATAGCGGGGATACTGATTTTCGCCTCGGCGGCCTGGGCGCAGGCGCAGGCGCCGGAGCGCTGGTTTCACATCCGCGTGGACAACACGGGCGCCAAGGGCGAAGTCGTGCGCGTCAACGTGCCGCTCTCGGTAGCCGAGCAGGTTCTGCCGGCGATTCACTCCCACGGCCTGGAGGGCGGCAGGGTAAAGATTCATGGCGACATGCAGGGCGTGGACGTGCGCACGCTGCTCGAGGCCGTCTCGAACGCCCCCGACAACGAGTTTGTGACCGTGAAGAGCAAGGACCAGAACGTGCGCGTGGCCAAGTCGGGCGAATACCTGCTGGTGAAGGTTCACGACTTCGAGGGCAAGGACAAGAAAACCGCCGAGCACGTGCAAGTGAAAGTTCCCATCAAGGTGGTGAAGGCGCTTTTTTCCGGCACCAAGGATCCGGATGAGCTCAACGTCCTGGCGGCGCTGCAAGCGCTGAAGACCTACGGCAACCTGGAGCTGGTCACCGTCACCGACAAGGACGAGACGGTGCGCATCTGGGTGGACTCCAACAACTCCCCCAACTGAGGTGCGCGATGTTTACAAAACTACCTCCCGTGGTCGCCGGTTTGCTGCTCGTGGGCGGAACGACGATGGTGGCGGGCGGCGTGATGACCTACCGGGCGGGCGCGGTGCGCGTGGCCGTGGATGAGCACCGTCCGGGCGGCGACCACGTCCATCTGCTGGTGCCCGCCGTGATGATTCCCCCGGCGGTGCGCCTGATTCCCAAAAAGGAATTGCAGCGGCACGCCAAAGAGCTCCAGCCCTTGCTGCCGGTGCTGAAGATTGCCGCCCGCGAGCTGGCCCGCACGCCCGACTTCACGCTGGTGGAGGTCAAGGACAAGCACCAGCACGTGCTCATCCGCAAGCAGGACGGCGCGCTGCTGGTGGACGTCACCTCGCCCGACGAGACCGTACACCTGAAGGTGCCGCTCGAGACGATCTATTCTGTGGCCGAAGAACTTCAGGCGGAACACCGGCCGGTGTAGCCACCGGCCGGGTCCGTTTCCCGCCCGCCGCCCGAAGCGGCGGCCGAACTTCCCGCCCCGCGCCCTGCGAGGCGGTTCACTCCCTTTACTTTGAAGTGCCGGCGATAAAGGTCGCGATGTTGTGCTTGAGCTTGGCCAGCGAGGCCTCGCGCAGGTACATCATGTGCCCGGCGTCGTAATACTTCAGGTGAATGTGGCTGCGCAGCTCGGGCGAGAGGCCCAGGTGGTTCATCGTGTACTCGGTGGCGAAGAAGTGCGTGGCCATGTCGTAGTAGCCGTTTTCCACCTGCACCTGCAAGTGCGGGTTGGAGATGATGGCGTTCGCCAGGTCGCCCTCCACGTTCGGCCCGCCCGGGAAGAAGCTCGGCCGCCCGGTGTAGGAGCGGTGCTTCCAATCCCAGTGCATGCCCGCATCCATGCTCTCGATGGTGTAGGTCATGTCCTCCCCGAACTTCAGGTCGGAGCGGACGTACTGGTTGAAGACCGCCGTAAAGGCGCTGCTGATGGCGGTTTCCTGCGGGTCGTAGGCGGCGTACTCGCCCAGCAGGTCGAAGGTGGGGCCGGAAAAGCGAGAGTCCAGGCGCCCGGTGGTCAGCCCGCGGCTGCGCTGCAATTCCTCCATGAACTGCGCCAGGTTGACGCGCAGGTTGGCCTTGGAAAGGTAGTCCTCGCTCAGGCCGGTAAACGAGGAGAGCTTGGCGACGACCTTGGCCTTTTCCTGCGCGCCCAGGTCCGTGCCCTTCATCAGCGCGTCGGCGTACTCGCCGGCGGCGAACTCGCGCGCCTGCTGGATGAAGGCGTCCAGGTCGGCGGGGCGGTTCTTGAGCACCTTGTGGTACCACGCCGTGGCCGCGTAGCTGGGCAGGTAGAAGATGTAGGGCATGTCCGAGCCCTTGGGGAAGCTGATGGTGCTGATGTCGAGCACCGTGGAGATGAGCACGATGCCGTTCAGGTCCATGTTGTCGCGCGCTTGCAGGTAATTGCCCAGCGCCGCCGAGCGGAACGTGCCGTAGCTTTCGCCGATCAGGTACTTGGGCGAGTTCCAGCGGTCGTTGCGGCTGATGTAGGTGGTGATGAACTGCGCGAAAGCCTTCACGTCCTGGTCGATGCCCCAGAAATCCTTGTTCTTGGCCTTGCCCACCGCGTGGCTGAAGCCCGTGCCGATGGCGTCAATAAACACCAGGTCGGTCGCGTCCAGCAGGCTGTTGGCGTTGTTCTCCAACTGGTAGGGCGCCGGGGGCGTGGGCGCGGCGTTGGTGGTGACCACGCGCTTGGGTCCGAAGGCTCCCATGTGCAGCCACACGGTCGAAGACCCCGGGCCGCCGTTGTAGAGGAAAGCGATGGGGCGGTGGCTCAGGTCCTTCACGTCGCTGCGCGTGTAGGCCACGTAGAACATGCTGGCCTCCGGCTCGCCCTTCTCGTTTTTCAGCAGGATGGTCCCCGCCGTCGCTTTGTAGGGAATCGTCTTGCCGTCCAGTTGAATGCTGTGCTCGGTGACCGAGGTCTGTTCCTTGGGCGCCTTGGTTTGCGACTTTTCCTCCGGCGCCTTGGCTTGCTTCTTGTCCTGCGCCGCCAGGCGTACCGCCTGTCCTAAAACCAGTAGGATTGCCAGCGTGGCTACACTCAGTGCCTTTCGCATCTCGATGCCCCCTCCTGTGATGGCAGATTGTGTCCCCAAAGATACGAGCGCGCTATTGTAACTCAGGGGCGTTGCAGGGGAAGTGGAAAAAGAACGGGGGTGTGGTAGCCACGGTCCCGCCGCGCGGCACCGTGGGCTTTTATTTTCGCCGGCTGGCGCATGGGGTGGGCGATGGATCGCAGACCCGCAGGGTCTGCGCCACCCCCGCGAAGAGCCGGCCGGCGACAAGGGACTCCGGGGCGGACTGGTTTATGATAGAACACAAAACTAAGTAAGGGTTTTGTCAGATTGCTTATGCCATTTGTGCCCGACCCCAAATCGGAATCGGTCAAAATGCTACGCCGTGAGCTGCGCACGGATATAAACGCCGTAACAGTCCGCGTACAGACGCAACCTGGCTCCAAGGAGCGGGATTGCTACTCCAACGTTCGTGCCAAAGTAGAGAAAGAAGGCGGACGAATGCAACTTGGGTGGGCCGTGTGGCAACATGACAACTTGTTCATTGAGGGCGAACCTCATGCGGTTTTCGATCCCGGTGAAGGAGGACCGTGGATTGACTGCACGCCTCATGGACTATTAGACGATGGAAGTCCGCCCTCCCAGATTCTTTTCATACCGAATAACGCAGCGACCTATGACTTCGATACGACGGACGTTGCCGATAACGTCCGAGTTCCCCTGATCAACGATCCCCGAGTTTCGAGGGCGCTCATGCTTTTTTCGGAACAAACGCGGCTCAAGAACACAATTCCGGGAATCAACGTGGTCATGCCGCACTACGTCGTGAAGGCACTTTTGAAATTGCAGGCGGAAGCCAGCTTCCTCCTCGACAGAGCAGCACAGGCGATACGTGGAGAAAGACAAGAGCAGAAGATTGGCCGTAACGATCCATGTCCGTGCGGCAGCGGAAAGAAATATAAGAAATGCCACGGACGCTAGCGGCCGGCGGGTATCCACAGCACGGGTTGGTGCCGTGGGTTTCTATTCTCAGGCAGCACCCCATTCACACTGCAATCTATGAGGCAGCACCCCGACTGTGGTCAGAGGAACCCACGGCACCATCCCGTCCCGAACTTTCGGGATTCGGGACGTGTCGTGGCCACCTGCTCATCTGTCCGTTCGCACAGAACGAACGTTTAGAACTCAGCTCCTAAGAATCTCAATCTTCAAGCGGTTCGTCCGATCATCAAAAGAGAGGCGGACCTGTTCGAGCGGAATACTCGTTCGATTTCCCACACCATAGTCTATCGTGACGTAATGCTGGTCACAGTACGCAACTGAAGTTGGGTCACCCCACTCGAATTCGGTCCCGTGCGTAGGGTGAATATTCACAACCTTAACCGACTTCCCTTTAAATTGAAGGATGCGTGCTGCCTTACTGTGCTGCGCCGCAAGGGCTTCTCGATATTCCTCCACCGACATTTCGTGTGTGTGCGAACCACGCCTTACGAAAGGCGGACCTGCAAAATGCGGCCTTGAGGAACTTCCAGGTACGATCACAGCAAGAGCTTGACGTGGTCCGTCGGAGATTGTTTTCACGTAGTATGGGATACGTGGATAGGCCCTCGCGAGTCGTCTGTTCAGTTTCCTCTGCAATGTGTCCAAATTAGTGCTGCCGCCCTGCAATCTACCATCGTCTCTTACCCCGATGAATAGGACGCAAGGAAAGCCATCAGGGGCAGAGTTGGCGAATGCAACAGCGGTGCGCAACCAATCGTAGTCATCGTCTCCGAAGGTCTTCCTTTCAACAAAGTGATCCTCCGTATTCCTCAACCGGGCAAGCAACTCGGCTTGGGTGAATGGAAACGGGTTTAGCTGAGTCTCCATGAGTGTTCACAAGTGGATGGATGATTCGCTGCAGAACATATATTATCTCATTCTGTCACCCGAAGCCAGTTAGCGCAGAGCCTTGTTTTCAAAGGCTCTGCGGTCAGAAGAGTCTCCGCGAGACATGACTCTGCGCCACCCGCTTTGAGGTCGGAACAAAAGCCCACGACACGTACGGCGTGTTGTGGCTACCCCAGCGCGCGGCCCGCCTTTACGTTTTTGCTAGGCCCCGCTCACCCACCCCAAAGACACGCCACCGACGACTGGCACCGCCATTGAATTGATCTTGGGAGCGACGGAAAGAGGGAACTCGTACGCCTGGAGGGATTGAGACCCCCGGGTAGGTAGCCACGGTCCCGCCGCGCGGCACCGTGGGCCTTTATTCCCAGGGAGGAGCCCGTAGCGCGGACCGCCGGTTTCGCGGTCCGCGGCTGTTCCTACCGCCTGACGCCCTCCAAACCCGCAGACCGCAGTCGCTACCTACTTCCGCACCGCGCGAGCCCGCAATTACTTCGCGTCGCGCGGGCGGCTGCTCAGATTCCTGGCAACCAGGTCACGAACCCTCGCTAGTTCATCTCCCGGCGGTATTACCCGCTTGGGGAGGAAGTGCGCGCCCCAACTGGAGTACATGAAAAAGAAAAAGTGCTTCGTCTCCAGCACCTTTCTCATCGCGGCCCACTTCAGGTCCAAATCG
>JBJKQV010000411.1:0-7001 GCA_046704985.1 Terriglobia bacterium | reverse complement strand
CCACGACCAGCCCAGCACCTCGCCCTCCCCCAGCGTCTGCACGGTGATGGGCCCGCGCCCGGTGGCGAACATCTCCACCGACACCATCCCGTGGCGCAGGAGAAAGAAGTGGTCGGCGTCCTCGCCCTGGCGGAAGAAGAACTCGCCGGGGTCGCGCCGCACGTTGGAAGCGCACCCCACCAGCAGGTCGAGGTAGCGGTCCTCCAGCCCTTTGAAGAAAGCGTGCTCGGCCAGAATGCTTTTAAGGTTCTCCATGGGGATCCTTCCTTGCCGGGTCCGCGGGCCGCGCGCTCTCGCGAAGGGCGCGCACCTCTTCGGTAAGGTCGATGGCCGCCGGGCACCAGGTGATGCAGCGGCCGCAGCCCACGCACCCCGAACAGCCGAATTGATCGCACCAGGACGACAGATTCAGAGTCAGCCACTCGCGCTAGCGCGCCCGCGCCGAAGCCCGCACACTGCCGCCATGCAGGTAGGAAAACTCCACCGTGAAGCACGAATCCCAGCGCTGCCAGCGCTCGGCGTGCTCGCCCTTCAGGTCGGAGGCGTCTTCGACGGTGGTGCAGAAGCAAGTGGGACACACCATCGTGCAGTTGGCACAGGTGAGGCAGCGGTTGGCCACGTTCTGCCAGCGCGGGTGCTCGGCGCTCGCTTGCAGCAGCTGCGCCAGCCCCTCGGTTTCCATCTGGCGGCCCATCTGCTGCGCCGCGGCTTCCACCGCGCGCTCCGCCGCCGCGTGCTCCTCGGGGCTTGCCGGGCGGTGCGGCAGCTCGCCCAGAACTTCCGCTCCCGCCGCGCTCCCCGTCTCCACGCGGAAATAGTGCCGGCCGTTTTCCAGAACTTCCGTCAGCGCCAGGTCGTACCCGGCCGAGGCCTTGGGGCCCGTCTGCATGGAAACGCAGAAGCATGTGCCGCCCGCCTGGACGCACTGCACGGCCACGATGAAAGTCTGGGCGCGCCGCGCCTGGTAGGCGGTGTCCACGTAATCGCCTTCCAGGAACACCCGGTCCTGAATCTGGATGGCGCGCAGCTCGCAGGCGCGCACGCCCAGGAAGGCGCGCTTGGCCGAAGGCGGCGGCTCGGGAATGATGTGCACGGCGCCGTCCTTCCGTTCCGCCTGCCACAGCCGCTCGCGCGGCGGATGGAGAAATTGCTTCCAGGAGTGCGGGCCCACCACGTAGCCGAAAAGCGCCGCGTCGTCGCGGCGCTTCAGGCGGTAAGTGGCGCCGTCCTGCACGTCCGTCCAGCCTTCCGGCAGGTCGGCGGCCGAGCCCAGCGGCGCGTAAACGATCGCACCGTCGCGCACGGTGGGACCCAGAACCTCGTACCCGCGCTTTTGGAGGGCTTGGAAAAGGGATTGAAAATCCTGGCGCTCCAGGATGTGGGACTTCTGCGGAATGGAACGCGAATCGCTCACGGCGCCTATCGTCCTGCCGTGCTTATCAAAGCACAATCTAATTCTGCCCCCGGTGAATGTCAATGCGCACAATGTCCGAGATTGGCTTTTTTGTGGCGTCCCGCCAGCCAGAATGTCGTCTCCCGGGCCCGCAAACGGGTATACTTCAGTTCCCCAGTCAAAAACGGGAACCACGGCAAGACCCGGAGGAGGCAGCATGGATATCAATCGGCGCACGTGGCTCGCACGAAGCGGAGTGTTGTGGGTGGCGGCAGCGTTGGGTCTGGACCTGCCGGCGTGGGCGGCGCCCGCCGAAGCGTCTCCGAAAAAAGAAAAGGGTGCGTCGCTGTGGGCGGTCTACGAACAATTCTTGAAGGGCGCGAAGTACGTGGACCTGACGCACCGCATCACGCCGCATATTCCCGTCTGGCACGGCTTCGGGCCGTCGAAGTTCATGCCCACCGTAGACCCGGCCACCGGCCGCGCTTACACCTGGGCGAAGGACGGCTTCGAGGCCACGCACTACGACCTGTCGACCGACCAGCTGGGCACGCAGCTCGACCCGCCCGCGCACTGGAATCCCTACTTCCCCGCCATCGACGAGCTGCCGCCGACTTTCGCCGTGCGCCCGCTGGTGGTGATTCCCATCCAGGACAAAGTCGCCAAGGACCCGGGCTACCAGATGGGCGTCGTGGACATTCACGCGTGGGAAAAGCGGCACGGGAGGATTCCGCAAGGCGCCGTGGTGTTCATCCGCTCCGACTGGTCCAAGGCCTGGCCCGACCCGGCGCTCGCCGGGCGCAAGCAGTTTCCCGGGGTCCAGCTCGCGGCGCTCAAGTTCCTGCACCTGGAGCGGCGGATTCTGTTCCACGGCCATGAGCCGCTCGATACCGACACCACGCCCAAGCTGGTCGGCGAAGCGTGGCTGCTGCGCAACGGCTACACGCAGGCCGAAGGCGTCGCGCACCTGGACAAGGTTCCCGAACACGGAGCGCTGGTCACCATCGGTTTTCCAAAATTGCAGGGGGGCACGGGCGGCTACGCGCGCTACATCGCCATCTGCCCGCCCGATTGGAAACACGGCGTGTCGGTCGGCGAAGTGCCCGAAGCGCCCATGGCGCGCTTCTCGAAACCGCTGCGCTGGAACTCGAAAGCCGGCATGCGCATCCGGTAGGGGCGCACATCGGAGCGCCCCTTTGGGAAGGGGAGCCAGTTCTGACTCTCAACTGTGAACTCTTGACCTTCGACTTCTAACTTACGGCTCAGCCTCAGTCTTCGCCGTTGGCGGCCCTCATGGCGAGGCGCGCCTTGCGGTAGGCCTTGAGGATATCGTTGAGGGAGATGGTGCCTTCCAGGTGCGAGAAGTTGGCGCGATGGACGACCGGAAGCAGCGGCCAGTCGCCGATGCGGCGCAGCGCCACTTCCAGGGTGTGGTCGGGGTGGACGATGGGAAGGGTGGTATCGCCCACCAGGGCGCGCACGCGCTGCGCGCTCTTCTCTTCGGAGGCGGCGCGTTTCAAAGCGTCGCGAGTAATGCCGCCCCACTCCCCTTCGTCGAGTTGCACCAGGAAGAAGTTCTCGGGCAGCCCTTCCACTTGTTTCAGCGCCTCAGCCACCGTGTCTTCGGAATCGAGCACGCCCTTGCCCGGCGAGCGCAGCGAGTCCTCGACCCGCTGCTCGGCCTCCTCGCGTTCTTCTTCCATGGAGGGCAAGTCCAGGCCGTCCTGGCGGGAGAGCAAGTCGAAGATGGGCGTGGGCTGGAACTTACGCGCGATGAGGTAGGCGATGGTGTTGGAGATGATCACCGGGATGATGATGGAGTAATTGCCGCTCAGCTCCAAAATCATGAACACCGAGGTCATGGGGGTGCGCATGATGCCGGCGAACATGGTGCCCATGCCCACCAGGGCGAAGGCGCCCACCGTCGAAGGCGCGGGCGCGCCCAGCAGGTGCTCGACGCCCCCGGGGAGGTGCGGGAAGAAGAAGCGCCGCTCGATGTCGCCGACCGCGCCGCCCACCATGGCACCCATGAAGATGGTGGGGGCGAACATGCCGCCCGGTGTGCCGCTGACGAACGAGGTGCCGGTGGCCAGAATCTTGAACAGCGCCAGCAGGGCGAGCATGCGCCAGGCGTACTGATCGTGCATAGCCTGGTCCATGACGTCGTAGCCGGCGCCCAGCACCTGGGGCAGCCAGATGCCGATCACTCCCAGGATCAGTCCCGCGCAGGCGGGTTGCAGGTACTGCGACCAGCGGGGCAGCGCCTTCAAGCGCGGGCGCGCAAAGGCCACCAGCTTCACGAACAGCAGCGAGGCCCCTCCGCCCACGATGCCCACCACCGCGTAAGCCAGCAACTCGCCGGGATGCACGAGGTGATAAGGGGGCACGCGGAACAGCGGCGCCTCGCCCAGGAAGAGCCGCTCCACCGTCACGCTCGAAACCGCGCCCAGCAGCAGAGCGCCCAGCACTCCGGCGCTCCACTTCCCGATCACTTCCTCGATGACGAACAGGGCGCCGGTGATGGGAGTGTTAAAGGCCGCTGCCAGGCCCGCCGCCGCGCCCACCGGCGCCACCATGCGCACTTTTTCGCGCGAAAGGCGCAGGCGCCGCCCCAGCGCCGAGGCCACCCCGGCGCCCATCTGCAAGGCCGGGTCTTCCGGCCCCAGCGACTGTCCGCTGCCGATGGCGATCGCGCAGACGATGAACTTGCCGATCACCGTACTAAAAGGAATATAGCCGTCGTAGATATAAACCGCGGACTTGGTCTGATTGACGCCGCTGCCGCGCACGCGCGGGAAGAAGCGCATCACCAGGTAGGCGATCAACAGGCCGGCAATGGTGGGCGCCACGAGCACGCGCAGGGGCGGAACCGCGAGCCTCGAACCGAGCACACTGATGCGGATGAAGTCGATGGAGATATGAAAGCAGACGAAAAGCAGCCCCGAGAAGATGCCGATGATGACCGCCAGGAGCAGGAAGATCTGCTCCTCGCCCATGAGCAGGGCGCGGGATTTGGAGCGCAGCCAGGCGGCCGGAGAAACCGCCGCGGCCGGTGCCGCCGCGGCCTTCGTCGCGCCGCTCGCCGGGGCGGCGGGAGGATTTTCCGGGGTTTCGGTCACTATTCGGTGCCTCCTTGCATGCGCGCGATGAGCAGCAACGCCTGGTTTTCACCCGTGGGCGCGCCGCACGGTTTGAGCGTGGTCTCCTCCACATTGGAAACCCAGTCCATGAAATTCAGCCGCAGGTCGGGGTTGCGGCTGAGAATGTGGGCGTGTGCCTTGGGGTGCAATTTGTGCTGCTGCTGCGCCAGAGACTGCAGAGCGCTGGCCGGCTGGTTGGCGGCGGGCTGGGGGTTGATGCCCTGCGACTTCAGGCAGGAGTCCAGGCGCGCGGAAGCAATCTGGAAAGCGTGCAGCACGCGGCGATCGCTTTCGGCGCGCGGCAGGCGCCGGTTGTAAGGATCAAGCCCCAGCACCAGGCGCGCCGTCGTCAGCAGCTCGGCGGCGTGGGGAGGGGCGGAGGGGGCGCGCACGGCGCGCTCCAGATAGCTGGCCGCCAGGGCGTAGTCACCCGTCTGAAAGGCCACTTCCCCGGCGCCCACCAGGGCGTCTTCGGAACGCCGGTTGAACTTGAGGGCCTTGCGGTATTCCTCCAGGGCGCGCGCCGGGTCGCCGGCTTTGAGGAAGAGTCCCGCCACGCGCGTGTGCGCGGCGGCGCTATCGGGCAGCTCGCCCGCCAGGGCGATCAGTTCCGACTGCGCCTGGTTCTTGGCGCCTTGCCGGATGAGAAATTGGCAAAGCTCCAGGCGAGTCTGGCGCCGCTGCTCTTCCGGGGCGCGCTGCCAGACGCCGTAAATGGCGTTGTGAAAGTAGCGGAGGGCGTCGGAGGTGTCGTTTTCCTCCACCGCCAGGCGCGCCAGCTCCCGGTTCACGGTGCCGTTGCCGGGCTCGTCGCGCCACAAGGTGAGCAGGTGGGAGCGAGCCTCATCGGTGCGATGGGCGGCCATGAGCGCCTGCGCCAGACGCAGGCGGTAGATGTAACTGTCGGGAGCGTAGGCGAGCGTGGTGTGGAAATCTTCCAGGGCCTGCTTGGGGTTTCCGGCCTTCAGGGCCAGCTCGCCGCGCACGAACCATTCCTGGGCGAGCGAGCGCTGCTTGGAGTGGTAGAACTTGGCGGCCACGCCGGTGATCGCGAACAGAACCACCAGCCCCGCTACGCTTGCCAGTAGCAGCGTCTCGCGCTGGACGGTCCACCAGCCGTGCGGTTTGGCGCAGTAGGGGCACTCGCTCTGCCCCTCCGGTATCACTTGTCCGCAGCGCGGGCAAGACCTGTCCGCTTCGCTCATCTCCCCCGCTCTCCCGGTGAATCCGGCCGGGACGCTGTCTCAAAGGATCTCTTTTACGATAACTCAAATCGCGGCATTCCGCGACCCCAATTTCCCGCCGGCGGTCCCTTGAGGAGTTGCCATCGCACCGTCGCGCGCCGCAGGCGCGGCTTGCCGCCGGACGGGGCAATGCTATAATGCCCGGCGTGCGTCCCCGGGTGGTCATCATCGAAGACGAGAAGGACATCGTAGATCTGGTGCGCTATAACCTGCGCAAGGAAGGCTTCGAGGTGGAGGGCTTTTCGCGCGCCCAGAGCGGGCTGGATTATCTGGCGCGCAATCCCGCCGAGTTGGTCCTGCTCGACGTGATGCTGCCCGACCTGGACGGGTTCGAGGTGTGCAAGCGGCTGCGCGCCGAGGAGCGCTTCCGCCGCCTGCCGGTGATCTTTCTCACCGCCAAGGGCGAAGAGGTGGACCGGGTAGTGGGCCTGGAGCTGGGGGCGGACGATTACGTGGTCAAGCCCTTCAGCCCGCGCGAGCTGGTGGCGCGCATCAAGGCGGTGCTGCGCCGCCAGGCGGCGCCCGCCGAGCGCAAGGAAAGGATCGAGGCGCCCGACTTCCTGCTCGACGCGCGCACGCAAGAGGTGCGGGTGCGCGGGCGAGCGGTGGCGCTCAGCGCCCTGGAGTTCAAGCTCCTGCACTTCCTGGCGTCCCACCCCCGCCAGGTCTTCAGCCGCGACCGCTTGCTGGACGAGGTGTGGGGGCGCGACCGCTTTGTCACCCCGCGCACCGTGGACGTGCACATTCGCCGCCTGCGCGAGAAGGTCGAGGGCGCGGCGGCCAAGCCGCGCTTTCTGGAAACCGTGCGCGGCACGGGATACCGCTTCATTCTCCGCCCGGAGGAAGAAGAAAGCTGAGTGCCGCCCGCCCCGGAGCGCGCGGCGCGGAAAGGCGCGGGCGCCGCCCCGCCCCCACCCTGATGACCTTCCGCAGCCCCATCTTCCGCAAGCTGCTGGCCTCGGCCGTCCTGCTGGTGGCAGTGACGGTGGGGGGACTGGGCTTCTACCTGCGGCGCTTCACCGAGCGGCACGAGGTGGCGCACGTCGAGCAGCAGTTGGCCTCCGACGCGCGCATCCTGGCGGCGGAAATCCAGGGCATGCCGCCCTCCCGCCTGGAAGCCTGGACAAAGTCGGCGGGGGCGGGGGGGGGCGCGGGCGTCCCCCGGTTCGATCACCACCCCCCGGTCCTGGCCCACACCCACCACCACCACCACACCAACGAAAA
>JBJKQV010000410.1:0-5142 GCA_046704985.1 Terriglobia bacterium | reverse complement strand
CACTCGCACGCCTTCGGCGGCTGCCGGCTGGGGCGCGGGAGCCAGGGGCGCACGCGGCTTTTCAACCCGACCCGCACGGCGCGCCTTGAGCGCCGGCGGAGGCGGGAGCACCAAGGGCGTTCGCGTGGGCGAAGCCAGAGCCGGACCGCCGGGAAGAATGGAAGGGTTGGCGCGCAACTGCTCGCGCATGTAACGCAGCCAGCGATAGTGGCGCGCCGCCTCCACCACCGAAGGAGCGGCGTGAACACGCGGCGCCTGCGGCTGGGTCTGGGCGTTGACGGGAGGTGCGGGTGTGGTGGGCGCTTCACGCACGCCGTTGAAGCGCGCCTCGTCTCGCGGCGTCAAAATCTTTCGCCGCGTCATGTCCTGGTTGGTGTAAACGTGGTCGGCGTGCTGCGACTGTTTCTGCCGCGCCGCCCGCTCGCGCCGCGCGACCTCACCCAGGCTCTGCGCCGACAGCGCGCTCGTGGCGAGCAGCGCCAACACCGCGAACGCTGCGCCCGTCCACAAAGCCTTTCGGACTGTCCCTCTTTCCGCCACGTTAACCCTAGAATTATGAGCCGTTTGCACCCACAGCTGTAGGGTCAAATACCATACGCGCGATGGCCTGTCAAGTTTTTTTAGCGGCCCCTGCCTTGGGGTGTCATCCGGAGCTCTCCCAGATGCTCCTTGCGCAGCAGCTCATTCACGCGCGGGACGTCCCCGGTTCGGATCTTTTCCCACTTGCCCAGGGTCTTTTGCATGATCTGTTGGTCAATCTGCCAGGCGCGCAGAGCGTCGGGAGTGGGCGCGGCGTCGGCGCTCTCAACAGCATAGTCAAGACCGCCCAGTGCGCGCGTCAGGTAGCGCAAGCTCGACAGATCGTTGCGCGGCCCGAACTCGCCGTTGAAGTCCGGGTCGGTCGGCGGCGCAGGGCCCAACACCGCCGGCAGGACGCGGCGCAGGTTCTCTAATGCGGCGGTGAGCTCAGGGTTTCCAGCCGTCTTACCTTGCAGCTTGTGCAGTTGCTTCGAAAGGTTTTGCGCCTGGCGATAGGCGTTCGTCACGCGCTTTCGCGCCTTCACAACCTGCAGGTCGAGATCGAATTGCTTCTGCAAGGCCGCCTGCGTCACCTTGATGCGCGGGTCCATTTTCAGGATCAGCGGTTGCGTCAGAGTTTTTCCGTCCACGTGCATCTTCACGGTATAGCGGCCCGGGACCGCCCAGGGGCCCGTCCCCACGCCCGAAAAGAGCCCGTAGGGCGAAGGCATTCCGGGATAGTGCAAGTCCCAGACGATGCGATGCATTCCCGCTGCAGCGGAGGGCGGCGGGGTGAGATGAATCCAGGAAGGTGCGACAGCCAGTTTGTTGAGATCAACGGTCGGGGGTTTAGCCGCGCTCGAAAAGCGGCGCGCCAGCCGGCCCGCCGCGTCGTAGATATCCAGGGTGACGGGGCCGGTCGGCGCCGACGCGAGGTAGTAATCGATGATGGCGCCGTTGGGAGGATTCTGGCCTGCCGGCTCGTCGTGCGGGAGGGGAGTCCCCTCGTCGGTGCCGGGGCGCACGCGCCGCGCCACAGCGGGGCGGAACAGCCAAGCGCGCGAAGCGGCCACGCCCGCGTCGAGCTGGCGCAACGGCGCGAGGTCGTCGAGAATCCAAACGGAGCGTCCGTGGGTGGCGGCCACCAGGTCGTCGCCGCGCACCGCCAGGTCACGCACCGAGGCGCGCGGCAGGTTGAGCTGCAAGGGCTGCCATTGATCGCCGTCGTCAAAGGAAACGTAGACGCCGGTTTCGGTGCCCGCGTAGAGAAGCCCGCGGCGCGCCGGGTCCTCGCGCACCACCTGCACGTAACTTCCCAGGGGAATTCCCTGCGAGATTTCCTTCCAGGTTTTGCCGCCGTCGTGCGTTCGGTAGATGTAAGGGTGCAGGTCGTCCAAGCGGTGGCGGTCGACGGCGGCGTAAGCCGTCTCCGCGTCGAAGGGCGAAGTGGAGAGCGTCGCCACCTTGCTCCAGGGAGTGAGGGCCTGCGGCGTGATGTCCTTCCAGGTCTTGCCGCCGTCGCGGGTGAGTTGAATCAGCCCGTCGTCGGTCCCGATCCAAATCATGTTCGCGCGCTCGGGAGAAGGCGCGATGGTGTAGATCACCCCGCGGCGCACGCCGTTCGAGGTGTCGGCGGCGGCCGCAGCGTCAAGGTTGGAAGGGACGCCGGGGTGGGGGCGCGTGAGGTCGGGGCTGACGATGTGCCAGCTCAGCCCGCCGTCGGCGGTTTCGAATAGCACCTGGGTTCCGTAGTAGAGCCGGTGCGGAGCGAGCGGCGAAAAGACCAGGGGCAGCGTCCAGGTTGAGCGGTAAACACCCGGGTGAGCAAGCGAAGGAGGAATGCTCTGATCCTGGCTGGTCTCCAGGTCGTAGCGTCCCACGCCGGGGCCGAAGCTGCCGCCAAAGAGAATTTTGGCCTGGACGGGATCGGGAGCAATGTACTGGCTCTCGCCGCCCACGCGAATGGGCCGCCAGGAAAAAGCGTTGATGCCGTGGTAGGGGCTGCGGCTGGGCAGCGCCACCGAGCCCGAGTCCTGCTGCGCGCCGTAGACCCAGTACGGAAAGCGATGGTCGGCGATGATGTGGTAGAGCTGCGGGGTGGGCAGATTGTACCAGGAACTCCACGTGCGGCCGTCGTTGACGCTGATGACCGTGCCCTGATCGCTGGCCACAATCATGCGCGCCGGATCGTCGGGCTCGACCCAGAGAAAATGGTAATCATCGCCGCCCGGCGCGCCCTTGAAGGCCTCAAACGTCTTGCCGCCGTCCTGCGAGCGATAGAGCGCGATGTTGGGCACATAGACAGTGTTCTCATCGCGCGGGTCCACGGTCACGCGGCCGAAATACCAGCCGCGCGCCCAAATGCGCGGGTCGGTGCCCACGCGCTTCCAGGTGGCCCCAGCGTCGTCGGAGCGGTAGAGCCCGCCCTGCTTGGCGTCGGCGATCAGGTAAACGCGCCTGGGATTGCTGGGCGCCACCGCCACTCCCATGCGCCCCACGCCCTCGGACGGCAACCCGTGGCCGGTCAGTTGGTGCCAGGTGGATCCGCCGTCGGTGGACTTGTAAAGTCCGCTGCCCTGCCCGTTGGCGGGCGGATAGACGTTCCAGGGAGGACGCCGGGTCGCCCAGAGCGTGGCGTAGATGACTGCGGGATTGGTGGGGTCGAAGGCCAGGTCCACGGCGCCGGTGTTTTCATCCTTGTAGAGGACCTTCTGCCAGGTCTTGCCGCCGTCGGTCGTGCGGAAGACTCCGCGCTGGGAGTTGGGCCCGTAAGCGTGGCCGAGCGCCGCCACGAAGACCCGCTGGGGGTCGAGCGGATCAATCAGAATGCGCCCGATGTGGCGCGTGTCCTCCAGGCCTACGTGCGTCCAGGTTTTGCCGCCGTCGGTGGATTTGTAAACCCCGTCGCCGTAGGTGATGTCGGAGCGCATGTCGGCTTCGCCGGTTCCTACGTAAATGACCTCGGGGTTGGAAGGCGCCACGGCCAGCGCTCCAACCGAGGGGCTTCCCTCAACGTCGAAGATGGGCTGCCAAGTGCGCCCGGCGTCGGTGGTCTTCCAAACTCCGCCGTCCACCGAGCCAAAGTAGAAAAGGTTCGGCTTCCCGGGGACGCCGCAGGCGGCCAAAGCCCGGCCGCCGCGGAAAGGCCCGATCAGGCGCCAGCGCATCCCGGAAAAAAGCGCCGGGTTGTAAGGCGGCGCCGCCCATGCCGCAATACCGGGAATCAACATCGCTAGAGTCAAGATAAAAACATGCCTGGATATGACTGGACGCACGCGCCTCACCGGAAATAGTCTCCTTTGTTAAAAGTTAGGGTCCTGACCTGAATGTGAAAGTTTACACCCGCAGGAAATGTTTCGGGGGAAAAAGCGAAAGCCGCCTGACACCCATGAATTACCCGGTGGCTGTGCCACCCGTTTGGCTGGGCGGGCAAGGCTTAGCCTTCCCCGCTCTTCTCAAATAGTTCTCTGCTGGAGGCTGTCCGGAAGGGCGAAGCCCTTCCGCAAGGCTGGCGGCGGAGCCGCTCGCTGTAATGCCCGCAAAAGAGCCGCTCAGAGTAATACCCACAGCAAAGCTGCGGACTTCACTTGCACAACGATTCCCCCTCGGTGCAAAATCTTCTGGGCCTATCGCTTATGCATCTCGAACCCCGTCAACCGTTCAGCCTGCCGGCGACGCTGCGTTTCATTCTCAGTCCGCCGCCGCTTTTGAACGGCCGCCAGTTCTCTCCCCTGCTCGACTATTTTGAGGAGGGCGAATACCGCCGGGTGGCGGAGCTGGGCGGCCGGACGGTCCTTTACGGCGTGCAGGAAACGCCCGGCCACGGGCTGCGAGCGCGCATCCTGGGCGGGCCCGATGACGCGGCGGCGCGCGCCGCCATCGGCGAGCTGGTGGCGCGGCAATTCTCGATTTCCCTCGACCTCGCACCCTTTTACCGCCGGGCGCGGGGCGACCGGGTGCTGGCGCTGCTGGTCCGGCATTTCCGCGGCATGCGAATTCCCCAGGCGCCCTCGGTTTTTGAAACCATCGTCTCCGCCATCCTCGAACAACAGGTGAACCTAAGCTTTGCGCACCAGGTCAAGCTGGCGCTCATCGAATCGCTGGGCGGGAACGTGGACTGGCAGGGGCGGCGCTATCGTTTCTTTCCGCTGCCTGCGGCGCTGGCCATTGTGACGCCGCGCCAGTTGCGCCGCCTGCAGATTTCCGGACCCAAGGCGCGCTACATCATCGCCATCGCACGCGCCACCGTGGACGGCAGCCTGGACCTGGAAGGTCTGCGCGCAATCGAGGAGCGCGCGGCGCACGAGCGTTTGCTCGAGTACAAAGGCGTGGGCCCCTGGACGGCCCATTACGCGGGCCTGCGCGCCCTCGGCCATCTCGACTGCCTGCCCGCCGCCGACGTGGGTTTGCAGAAAGCCGTGCAGCGATTCTACGGCCTGCGCAAGCAGCCGGACGCGCGCCGCGTCGAGCGCTTGGCGCGCGCCTGGGCCGGCTGGCGGAGTTACGCCACCTTCTACCTCTGGATGACCTACTGGCAGGACGAAGCGTGGAAAGCGCGCTTGCAACGGCAAATTCGCTCCCGGCCCCACAAGGAGGAGGCATGAAATCTCGCCACGATTGGAC
>JBJKQV010000409.1:0-17185 GCA_046704985.1 Terriglobia bacterium | reverse complement strand
TTGCGCGCACCTGAGCCACGTCGGCAACATTGCGCTGGCGGTGTGCGATTGCTGGTCGAACGAATCGGTGCAGAACGTTCGGCTGCTCAGCACCTTCGCGCCCACCGTTTCGCTGGAGCAGCTGGCCTACGACTGCCGGCTGCTCAACGCCGCGCGCGCGCATTCGGAAGACGATGCCCGGCGCCTGCGCGACTGGTTGGTGGAGTCCGACGCGGCGACGGATCCACAGGCCTGGGTCCTGCGCCCCGACGTGGTGCTCCGCCTTTCGAAACAGATTCTCGACGAGAGCGACCCTTACCGGCGCACCCGGCGGGCGGTTCTGGCGGCGGCCGAAGAAATCACTCGCGCCCACCGCGACGGGGAACTGAAGTTGCCGGCGCGCGAGATTAAGTGGTTGGAAAAGATGCGGACGGAAGCCGAAGCCTTGCCGGAGCGCGAAGAGGTGTTGTTGGATGAAATGCTTGCGGCGCCGCTGGCGGCCAAGTTCCTGCCCGAATCCTACGGCTTGGACGTTTAGGGCGCGCGGAACGGCGCCGCAAAAAGCCAGAGACGTGGCGCCAGGACCGAGGCAAGATTGGAAGGAGGCGGGCACCATCGTATGAACGCCTTCATTGAGCAGTTGCTGGCAGCAAAGCCCGTGCTGACGGACGGCGGCTGGGGAACAGAGTTTCAGTCCCGGGGACTGGAGCCCGGCTTGCCGTCGGATGCCTGGAACCTGGAGCACCCGCAGCGCGTCGAGGAAGTGGCGCGCGCTTACGTAGACGCGGGAAGCCGGGTGATTCTGACCAACACATTCAACGCCAACCCCCTGGCGCTCGAGCGACACGGCCTGGGCGCGCGCTCGCGCGAGATCAATGCAGCGGGCGTTGAGATTTCGCGCCGCGCCGCGCAAGGGCGTGCCGCTGTCTTTGCCTCCCTCGGGCCGTGTGGCAAATTGCTGGCCTCGGGCGAGGTGACAGAGGAAGTGTTGCAGCAAGCCTTCGCCGAGCAAGCCCAAGCCCTGGCCGCGGCCCGGCCCGACGCCGTGGTGGTGGAAACGATGAGCGACCTGCGCGAAGCCACGCTGGCCGTCCAGGCAGTGCGTGCGGCAGGGTTGCCGGTAATTGCCTGCATGGCTTTCGACTCGGGTAGGGAAAAGACCCGCACCATGATGGGAACAACCCTACAAGACGCTGCAAAGACCTTGACGGCCGCCGGCGCCGACGCGGTGGGCGCGAACTGCGGGCAGGGAGTTGAAAACTATTTGCAGTTGTACCAGGGCCTGGCGGCCGCGACGCACCTCCCCGTCTGGATCAAGCCCAACGCCGGCTCGCCGGAATGGGTCGACGGCCGGACGGTTTACCGGACCACCGCCGAGACATTTGCCCAGGCCGCTGCCGCCCTGGCCTCCGCGGGAGCCGCTTTCATCGGCGGCTGCTGCGGCACGACACCTCAATTCATCCGCACGCTCGGGGATATCCTGCGTGCAGAAACCGGAAGAACTCCATGCGCTTGAAGCTGATCAGTTGTGAGATCCTCTATCGTGAATTTGCCGCCGCAATTGCGCGCTCACCCAACACGGTGGACATCGAATTCCTGACCAAGGGCCTGCACGACATCGGCACGGCGGGCATGCACGAACGCCTGCAAGCCGCCGTCGACCAGGTCGACTCCTCCCACTACCAGGCCGTGCTGATCGGCTACGGGCTTTGCAACAACGGCATCGTGGGATTGGCGGCCCGCCAGATTCCTTTGGTGGTCGCGCGCGCTCACGATTGCATCAGCCTGTTCCTGGGAAGCAAGGATCGCTACCTCGACTATTTCCAGACCCATCCCGGGGTGATGTTCGAGACCACGGGCTGGCTGGAGCGCGGCGAATCGAACGGCGGCTTGACGCAGCTCGCCTTGGGGCAGAAGTCGGGAAGCGAGCAGAGTTACGAACAGCTGGTGGCGCGCTACGGCGAGGACAACGCCCGATACCTGTGGGGAGAACTCAGCAACCTGACCCGCCATTACGGCCAGATTACCTTTATCGAGACGGGCGTCGAGCCGGACGCGAGCTTTGAGGATCGCGCACGCGAAAAAGCCCAGGCGCAAGGCTGGAAGTTCGAAAAGGTGCAGGGCGACCTGGGGCTCATCCAGCGCCTGGTCGACGGGGTTTGGGACTCGGGGGAGTTTCTCCTCGTGCCCCCCGGACATCGCATCACGGCGCGCTACGACGAGGGCATCATCGCCGAGGAGCCGGAAGATCGGCCGCGAGCCTGAGCGCCGCGCGGACGATGAGGGTCTAAAGGGATCGCCGCAGTTGACCGAGAAGACGACACACCGCATCCAACTTCGCCCGACGCGCACGGAGCTTGAAGCCGCGCCGGGCACGCCGCTTCGCGGCCTGCTTTTCGAGCAGGGCGTGGAATTTCCCTGCGGCGGACAGGGGCGTTGCCGCGGGTGCCGCGTGCAGGTGCTGGAGGGAAGCGCCGCCATCACTCCCCTCGATCGCGAGCGGCTTTCCGCCGAGGAGCTGGGCGCCGGCTGGCGACTCGCCTGCCAGTGTGCCGTGGAAGGCGACCTGGTCATCGAGTTGCGCCAGTGGGACGCCGTCATCCTCGGAGACGATACGCCTTTTGCCTTTCGGCCGCGCTCCGGCCTCGGCGTGGCGCTGGACGTGGGCACCACGACGCTGGTGGGCCAACTGCTGGACCTGGCGACCGGCCGGGTGCTGGCCGTCCACACCGCGCTCAACGCTCCGGCGCGTTACGGCGCCGACGTCATGAGCCGCATCCAGCACGCCCTGGAGCCGGAGGGGCGGCGGGAGCTCGAGAAGATCATTCGCGCCGAAACCGGAGCGATGGTTCGCCAGTTGCTGGCGTCAGCTCAGGTCCCGAAGGACACTGAGATCTCCGACGTGGTGCTGGTGGGGAACACCGCCATGCACCACCTCTTTTGCGGCATCGACGTCGACCCGCTCTCGCATTTTCCTTTCCAACCGGTTCGCATGGGCCTGCAAGTATTCCGCGCGCGCCAACTGGGGTGGGAGGCTCCGGGCGATCCGCAGGTGCGCTTCCTGCCCTGCCTGGGCGGGTTTGTGGGGAGCGACGTCCTGGCCGGGGTGCTGGCGACGGGGTTGAGCGAAAGCGAGGAAGTGGCGGCCCTGGTGGACCTGGGCACCAACGGAGAAATCGTGGTGGGCGACCGGCGCGGTTTGCTGTGCGCCTCCACGGCGGCGGGGCCCGCCTTTGAAGGCGCGCGGATTTCGATGGGCATGCGTGCCGCCTCCGGCGCCGTTTCGCAGGCTGCCGTCGAAGGCGGCGGGCTCCGCTGTACGGTGCTCGGCCAGACCGACCCGCGCGGCCTGTGCGGGAGCGGCCTGGTGGACGTGGTGGCCGCGGGGCTGGATCTCGGCGTCATCAACCCTTCCGGGCAGTTGACGGAGGGCGGCGGCGAGTGGAAGTTCTGCCCGCCCGTCTCCCTGACGCAGCGCGACATCCGCGAGCTGCAACTGGCCAAGGGCGCGATTGCGGCGGGAATGAAGATTCTGAAGCAACGGCGCGGCGCGGCGAAGCTTGCGCGGCTTTACCTGGCCGGCGCCTTCGGCAATTATGTGAGCCGCGCCAGCGCTTACCGCATCGGGCTCATCGATTTTCCTCCCCAGCAGGTTCAGCCGGCCGGCAACACCGCCTTGCGCGGCGCCAAGCTGGCGCTCTTCGCGCCCGACGGCGAGGACGGCTCCTACGCCGCCCTGCGCAGCCGCGTGGAGCACGTGACGCTCTCCAGCGATCCGCATTTTCAGGACCTTTTTGTGGACGCCCTACGATTTCCCGAACGAACTCAAACTTTTTCCGAAGGAGCATAGATGGCAACCCTCGAACAGCTTCAGGAAGCGATCATCAACGGCCAGGAACCCGCCGCCAAGGACCTTGCTCAGCATCTGTTGGACGAAGGGATCAAGCCTTCCGACCTTTTTCCCCAGGCGATTGTCCCCGCCATGGACGAGGTGGGACGCCGCATGCGCGATTGCGAGTTCTTTATTCCCGAGGTGCTGATTGCGGCGCGCGCGGCGCGCAGCGTGGCCGAGCTGGTCAGGCCGCTGCTGGTCGGTGAAGAAGCCGTTCAATCGGCGGGGACGGTGGTGTGCGGAACCGTGCGCGGCGACTTGCACGACATCGGCAAGAATATCGTCATCATGATGCTGGAGAGCGCCGGGTTCCGGATCGTCGATCTGGGCGTTGACGTGCCGCCGGAAAAGTTCGTCAACGCCGCGCGCGAGCACCACGCCAACATCGTGGCGCTCTCGGCGCTGCTCACCACCACCATGGTGAACATGAAAGGGGTCATCGAAGCGCTGGCTGCCGCGAAGCTTCGCGACAGCGTGAAGGTGATGGTGGGCGGCGCGCCGGTCAGCGAGGGCTGGGCGAGCTCGATCGGCGCCGACGGTTACGGTAAGGACGCTCCCGCCGCGGTCGCGCTGGCCCGCCACCTCATGGCGGCGGCGTAAGTGCAAGGCTTTCGGGAGCCGGCCTGCAAGCCGCAGGCCGGCGGAGTTCGAAACCGCGGGGAGTTCCTCGCCCGGTTCCGCCCAAATCCCAATCCGAGGTTTTCACGCTGCATCGAGTGCGGTAGACTGTCACCTCACCTGCAAATCCGAGCGGCGGAGGGTCGAGCGATGGGCAAGCGAAAAGGCCTGATAATCGGCGTGGACCTGGGCGGCACGAGCATGCGCGCGCTGGTGGTGGACCCGGCTTACCAGATCCTGGGCGAGGACAAGCGCCGCACCAAGTCGCAGGCAAAGCCGCGCAAGCTGATCGAGGAGATTGCCGACCTGATCGAGGAGGCGGTGGACAAGGCGGAAGTGAAGTGGTCGGCGATCCAGGCGATTTCGATCGGGGCGCCGGGCGCCGTGGACCCGCGGCGCGGCATCGTGCGCGACGCGCCCAACCTGGGCTGGCACGACGTGCGCCTGGGCGCCAAGCTCAAAAAGCTCCTGGGCGTGCCGGTGATGGTCGAGAACGACGTGAACGTGGGCGCGGCCGGCGAGCACGCCCTGGGAGCGGCGGAGGGCGAGCGCAACGTGGTGGGCATCTTCGTCGGCACCGGCATCGGCGGCGGCGTCATCCTCAACGACGAACTCTACGACGGCAGCCGCGGCGCCGCCGGCGAGTTGGGCCACATGATCCTGCAGGTGGACGGCCCGCGCTGCGGCTGCGGCCGCCACGGCTGCGCCGAGGCGCTGGCCAGCCGCACCGCCATGGAACGCGACGTGCGCGCCGCCATCCGCCGCGGCCAGAAGAGCTGCGTCCTGGAGATCATGAAGGAGCGCGACTACCCGCGCATGACCAGCCGCGTGATCCTGCTGGCCCTGCGCCGCAAGGACCCCGTCATGCGCGCGGTGATGGAGCGCGCGCAGGTTTATCTGGGCTTGCTGGTGGCCAACGTCGTTAACCTGCTCGATCCCGATTGCGTGGTGATCGGAGGCGGCATCGCCGAACGCTTGCAGGAGGATTTCGTCCAGCCCATCCGCCAGACGGCTTACAAGTATTTCCTTCAGCAGCGCGACGCGCACCGCATCCGCATCCTGCCCGGCCTGCTCGGCGACAACGCCGGAGCCCTGGGCGCGGTGGTGCTGGCGCGCAAGCGCCTGGGCCTCTGAGGGGCGAAAGTGTCGCGCCCGGCGGCCGCCCCGGCGCGGCGCCGCGGCGCACGAGGGAGGGAAGAGCATGAAGCGCGCAAGTCTGTTGCTGATGCTGGCGGTCCTGGCGGGCGCGCCCGCAGCCCTCGCCGCCCCGCGCCCGGCGAAGGCGCAAATCCGCGCGCTGCTCGATGAGCAGGTCGCGGCCTGGAATCGCGGCGATATTCCCGCCTTCCTGCAAGGCTACTGGAAATCTCCTCAGACCACCTTCGTGGGCTCCACGGGCCTGGAGCGCGGGTGGCAGGCGCTGCTCGAACGTTACCGGCGGGCCTACCCCGACCGCGCCGCCATGGGGACGCTTACTTTTTCCCACCTGGAGATTACCTTGCTCGGCCGCGACGCGGCACTCATCGTCGGCCGCTGGCAGCTCGTCCGCGCCCACGACCGTCCGGGCGGCATCTTTACCCTGGTGGCGCGGCGCTTCCCGCAGGGCTGGCGAATCATCCACGACCACACCTCTCTCATCAAGCCTCCCGCCAAGCCCTGACTTTCTCCGCGCAGGCGCACGCCCGGCGGCGGCCCATATTCCTTTGAGAAATGGACTCCTCTAGCGGCTCAGGTTGGGGGCAAAGATCAGCCGCACGTCCACGGTCTTGGTGTCCGCATGGACGTAGGTGGAGGCGCGGGCCTTCCAGCCGGATTCGACGCTAGGCAGCAGGGGAATCGCCTGGCGGACCAGCATGGACCAGTAGTCGGCGTTGTAGGGGTCACCGGGCTTCAGGCGCGACATCTTGACGATGGCGCGGGCGGTTGAGGCGTCCACGCCCGCCACGTCGAGCGTCCCCAGGCGATAGACGTCTCCCTGGCGGATCTGGATCTGATAGACGGCCGTGTGGGAGGCGTCGTCGAGCACCGCTTTCGACTGCACGTCGGCGTGAAGGTAACCGAGGGGGTGAAAGGGGAGAATCAGTCCAAGGACGTCTTGATCCATCTGGACGGCGTTGACGGGCTTGCCGATTTTGGCGTGCAGCAATTTGGCGAGCTTGGGGTAGGGAATGGCGCTCTCGCCGGACCAGGCAATCTGCTTCAGCGTGTAGGCCTGGCCTTCCACCACCGGCAGCGTGACGGCGACGGGGTTCGAGCCTTCCGCGCCCGCCAGCAGGTGCGGCACCGGGGCGCCCAAGCGGGCGCGCAGATAACCGAGCCGGCGGTAAACGTCGGTGAGCGCTCCCGCCGAATAGTCCTCGATGAACGAGGCGTCGTAGTTCTGATTGAGCAGCGGCTGCGCGGCCTTTTGAAGCAGCGCCGGATCGATTTTTTGCACGCCCGTAAATTCCACCTTGCGCACGGGAAGCGCCACGCCCTTTTCCTCGAAACTGATACCTAGAACGCGCCCGCCCAGAGAGGCTTGGGGACTGGAATTCACCCGGGCGTGGAGGCCGCGGGCCGCGAGCAGACCCTCGAGCCGTGCGCTCACCAGGCTGACCATACTTCCGCCGGGAGGGACCAGCCCGTCATACAGGGGCACGTGCGCGCGCAGGTCCTGCTGCAACTCGGCTGGGGTGAACCAGACCAAGTTGTCGAATCTGCAAGGCAGCATGTCGGGGGTATCCTGAACCGTAAAGACGGCGGTCAGTGTCTCGCCGCGTGTCTCATAGCGGTAGCCGACGCGGGCGAAAACGCCCAGCGCGGCCAGGCGGTCCGCCGCCTGCTTCAGTTGCTCGAGAGTGACGCCGGCGGCAATCTGCAGCCCTGTTGCCTTGACGATGTCCGCCGAGGTGTAGCGCTCGGAGCCCACCACCGTCACGCCGGCCAGCCGAAAGGGCCCGTTGTTCTGCGCCGCACGGGCGGCAGGGAAGGCAAGGAGCATGACGGCCAGCAGCGCCGCCGGCAGGCACAGACTCCCAGGGCAGGCACCCGCGCGGTACACCCTGTTTCGTTCCGGATGGGATCGGCCATGGGGTGCTAACGCCAGCATAAAGTCCATATCTGATATCACCTTATGCGGGGAATAACAAGCCGTGAATTGTCCGGTGCCAGGTCCGCTGCGACCGCGGCGCCGGTAAGAAGTTCCCAGCACTTTGCCACGTTTTACCTGCTGTGGTTGGTATGCTGACTAAACTTGACTGAAAGGTCATGATTCGCCCAGTTGGGATTTGCGGCACCCACCAGGGCACACTAATCCGTATCTCGTTGAAAAAAGAGGTGATATTATAAAGCACGGAGAGGCGGCCTATGTCCGTCTTGCCGTTTAGGACTGAGGAGGGGCCCCGCAAAGTCGCTGAGAGTCTGGCCCCTAAGATGCTACATAATGTCCGGAGTTGGGCACATGGGGCTATAGAACGACATGCCCATCGGCGAGCGGCGTCGCACCGCCGGAGGGTTCGCACGGCCAGGGATTGGGCAATTTTGCCAGAGTACTCATAATTCAAAATATTCATTGCTTGAGGATTCATGACCGGGAGGAATCCATGCACAAGGATAGGTTCTGGCTATTTTCTGTTCTAATTTTCGGCGCGGCGCTGATGGTGGGATGCGGCGGCAACAGCCCCGCTAGCATTTCCAAGACCACCAGTGGGGCGGGCACCATGGTCATCATGGGCACGGATTTTCCCACCACTTCCAACGTGGTTTCGTTTGTGGTTCCCATCAGCAGCATCACGGTTTCGGGCAACGGCGCCAGCGACGTCACCGTGATGAATACTCCGACCAGCATTGATTTCTCGACGCTGGTGGGTTTGCGTTCGCTGATCAGCATGCAGTCCACGGCGCCGGGACAATATACGTCCGCCACCATCAACTTCGGCGGCAACCCGACGCTCAGCATCCTGGATACCACCGTGAATCCTCCGGCGGTGACCACCCTGCCGGCGCAGTTCACCGCCCCGAGCGTCACCGTCAATTTCCCCATGCAGAACGGCGACGACCACGAGGATGTTTCGACCGCGACCTCTCTGGGAATGATCCTCGACTTCCACCTCGACAAGTCCATTCCCGTGGATTCCTCCGGCAATATCGTGGAGACGGGCGGCACCGTCCAGGTCACGCCGGTCATCAGCCTGCGGTTCCTGCACGCCGACAGCGACAAGTTCGAGCTCGACGAGCTGCGGGGCGGCGTGGTGAGCGTGGGCACGGACGGCACCTTCGTCATCCAGACGCGCGATCGCGCCCAGTTCACCGTTTCCACGGACAGCAACACGTCTTTCGAGCCTTCCGGGCAGAGCTTTTCGACCCTGGCCACCAACGACCTGGTGGAGATTGAAGACGCCGCCATCGATCCCCAAACGCTGGCCATCAAGGCCAAGGAAGTCGAGGTCTTTCCCGACAAATTCATGGTCTCGGGCCTGGTGACCCTCGACAATCCACCAGCCGCCTCCAGCTCTTCCACCTGCCCTTCGACGCTCAGCTTGCTGGTGCGTTCGGCGCTTCCTGCCGATGCCAGCGCGTCGTTTCCCGCGGACCAGATTGCGACCGTGTCGCTGGCGGGCAGTGAGAAGTATTTCTTTGTTCACGAGCACGCCGACATCCTCACCAGCTTCAACAGCCTGCTCTTCAACTCCTGCTCGATCGTTCCCGGCCAGTCGCTGACCCTCGGGGGCTCGCTCAACGGAAGCACCCTGGTGCCCGACCGTGTCATGCTTGGCAAGCAGGGCTTTTCCGGAACGGCGGCCTCGGGCATCACCAACGGCATGTTTACTTTCAACGCTCAAGGCCTGGCCGGCACCCTGCTGCCCAGTCCGGTGACCGTCGAAACCCTGCAATTCGGCGAGTTCAGCACCGATTATCACGACGCCACGGGCGGCGTCTCGTCGGGGACGGCTTTGCGCGTTGCAGGATTGGTGCTCTTCAACACGACCACCAGCACCACCAACATCCTGGCGCTGCGGGTCGTGAAACCCGGGCAGGACTGATGGCGTCGGGCGGCCCGGAAGGGGCAGGCGCCTCGCCTGCCCCTACAGGGAATCCATGAAGACGAAGTAGGACGATCCCCACAGCCAGGTGGGGACGGAGCCGCGCGGCTGGGCGGTGAGGATGATGTTAAAGCCGCTCGGTGATGCGGACAGGCGCGAGAGCAGCCCGCGCGCGCCGGGATGGGCCGCCGCGCCGGTCTGCGGCTCGGCGAGCGCCAGCGCTTCCAGAATGGGATAGACAACTTCCTGCGCCGGCGCCATCGCCGACTCAAAGCCTTCGCTCAGATACTGCATCTGCGCGTCAATCTCGTAGAAGTGCCAGGCCAGGCAGGCGCAAAAGCCGACGGCCTTTTCGAACTGCGCCAGGGTCTTCTCGTCGGCGCGGGGCAGGCGGGCGTCAAAGACCAGGGTCACGCGCCGCTCGTCCTCGCGCGTGAACTCGCGCACCTTGAGCGCTTGGGCCTTGGCGCTGGCTTTCCAGTCCACGTGCCGCGCCGAGTCGCTCTCCTGATAATCGCGGATCGAGTAGAGGTCGTGTCCGCGCCCCTTGTAGAAGCTCTCCACCTCGCCGCTCAGAAACGGCAGAATCTCAAAAAACTCTTCCGTGGGCTCGACACTGGGCAGCACCAGGATTTCGTGCCGCGCCGGAACGTCGCGCGTCTTGCGCAAAAAGCCGAAAGGGAACTTGGTGCCCACGCGGAAGCCTTCTTGCGTGTAACGCCCGCGGCGGGGAAAAGTCAGGTCCACGTGCTGGGCCACGGCGGCGCGGCGCGGCACGTAAGGCACGTAGACGGGATGCTCCAGGATGGCGCGCGAGGCGGGCGCGGGCGCTTTCTTGCGCTTGGACTTCCCGGGCTCGGACGCCGAAACGGTGATCGAAAAAGAAGGGAAGAACCACTTGAGGTTGCGCACCGTCAGGCGCGAGATCATGGGCTGCCCGGCGAACAGGTGGTCGGGCAGCGCGAAGTCCAGCTCCAGCTGCGAAATCATGATGTGGGAGAGAATCCCGGAAGCCAGGATGCCTGCCAGCAGGCTGGCCAGGATGATGAACAGCAGATTGTTGCCGGTGTTGAGCGCCGCGACGATGATCACCGCGATGACCATCAGGTAGACGGCGCCCTCGCGCGTGAACTCGTATTCGATCTTTACCATCCAGCGCTCGAGCGCCGAGCGCCGCGCCAGATACGGCACCACCTTGACGGCCACGATGCCCGTCAGCACCAGCGACAGCGCCGCGCAGGCGGCGCCCCAGCGGTGCCGGCCCGAAAAGTTGAGCGCCGCGGAATAGAGCGCCAGAAAAAATGCCAGCGAGAGCCCGAACAGCGCCAGGAAGAAACGCCGCCACGCGGGCCGGTCGAAGTGGACGGCGCGGTGGCGTGCCAGGGTCCACAGGTCGCGCATCACGCCGCCGCTCGAAGCTTGAGGGGACGAGGCCATGAAAGTACCATTTTAGCGCACGGGTAGCCGCGGCCAGGCTTTTTCTAGCCGTAGCTACGCTGTTCGGTCGTCCCAGGGCTCTGGCGTTGCATCCTGGCGCGCGTGGGGGTATTTTGTGGGGTCGGCGAAAACGTTCCTTCAGATTTCCCGCACCGTCGCTCGTATGGGCGGGGATATTCCTGCGCGAGCGAGAAAAAGGAGGCAATCCCAGTGCGCAAACCGTCATTCCGGCTGTTTCTGGCCGGACTCGCCATCGCCTGCTGTTTTGGCCTGAGTGCGCCGGCCCGGACGTGGGGCGCCGCGCGCCAGTCGGCGCAAGCGCCGCAGACCGCTCCCTGGTGGCAGCACGCGCTCATCTACGAAATCTATCCCCGCAGTTTTCAGGACACGAACGGCGACGGCATCGGTGACCTGAACGGCATCACCGAGCGGCTGGGGTATCTTGAGAGCCTGGGCGTGAACGCCATCTGGATTACGCCCGCTTATCCTTCCCCGCAGGTGGATTTCGGCTACGACATTTCCAACTACGAGTCCATCGACCCCATGTACGGCACCATGGCGGATTTCGACCACCTGATGGCGGAGGCGAAGGCGCACCACATCCGTATCCTGATGGACATGGTGCTCAACCACACCTCCGACCAGCACCCGTGGTTCATCGAGAGCCGCAGCTCGCGCACCAACCCCAAGCGCGATTGGTACGTTTGGAATCCCGGCAAGCCGTTCAACGCTCCCGGCGTGACGGCGTTCCAGAAGCGCAATGAGCACGACGGCATGGTGCCTCCCAACAACTGGGAGAGCGCTTTCGGCGGTTCGGCCTGGCAGTGGGACGCGCGCACCAAGGAGTTCTACTACCACAAATTCTACCCGCAGCAGCCCGACCTGAATTGGCGCAACCCCGAAGTGCGCAAGGCCATGTACAACGCCTGCCGCTTCTGGCTCAACAAGGGCGTGGCGGGCTTCCGCCTGGACGCCATCGAGACGTTGTTTGAGGATCCCAAGCTCCGCAACGAGAAGATCCTGCCGGGCACCAACGCTTACGGCGACCCGCGCGAGGGCGATGCGATGACCTCCAACCTGCCGGAGGTTCACGGCGTGATGCGTGAGCTGCGCAAGATCGCGGACAGCTACCCCGGCGACCGCCTGCTGGTGGGCGAAACCTACATGCTGACGACCCGCGGCCTGCTTTCAATGTACGGACTCCACGGGCCGGAGACGCAACTGCCCATGGATACCCAGTTGGGATTCATCAACAAACTGGACGTGCCCGAGTTCCGGCGTCTGATCTCCGACGCCGAAAACCAGCTCGACGGCCACATGCCGCTGTTCGTTTTCGACAACCACGACAACCCGCGCAGCTGGGACCGCTACGGCGACGGGAAGCATGACGAAGCGATCGCCAAGATCGTGGCCACGGTGCTGCTGACCACGCGCTCGGTGGCGCTGATGTACTACGGCCAGGAGATCGGTATGGTGACCACGCCGCCCAAGACTCGCGCCGAGGTGCAGGACCCGCGAGGCAAGCTCGGCTGGCCCAAGCAGAAAGGCCGCGACGGCGAGCGCACGCCCATGCAGTGGAATACCGGCAAGAACGCCGGCTTCAGCACCGCCGACCACACCTGGCTGCCCGTGCCGCCCAACTACCACACGGTGAACGTCGCGACGGAATCGCAGGAGCCCGGGTCGCTGCTCAACTGGTACAAGGCCCTCATCGCGCTGCGCCGCAGCAACCCGGCGCTGCGCAACGGCTCAAACATCATGGTCAACACCTCCGACCCGCACGTGCTCTCCTACCTGCGCAAGGATCCGGCGGATGGGGCGTCGGTGCTGGTGGCCATGAACTTCACGGCCCAGGCGCGCACCGTTGCCTATCACCTGAAGGCGCAGGGCATCGAAGGGTCGAAGGCCAGAACGCTCGCCGAGAACGGCGGCGTGGGGAAGACGGTAAGCTTGCAACACGTCACCCTGCCGCCCTTTGCGGTGCTGGTGGCGGAGGTCGAGTGAGCCCGCGGTGTGCCGGGGCGGAAGCTAGAGGGGCACGGGAGTGGATTCGACAATCTCGGCGAGCAGCGCCTCGGCCTGGTCGGCCTTCTTCATGGTGGAAACGTAGCGCGAGCTGACCACCACGCGGTGGGCGAAGACGGGGAGGATGAGGCGTTTGAAGTCGTCGGGGATGCAGTAGCCGCGCCCTTCGATGAAGGCCAGCGCCTGCGCGGCGCGGTAGAGTGACATGGAGCCGCGCGGGCTCACCCCCAGGCTCAGGTAGTCGTGCTGGCGGGTCTTCTCGACGATCGCCAGCGTGTAGGCCACCAACTGCTCGTCCACCGCCACGCCCCGCACGGCCTGCTGCATCTCCACCACTTCCTCGGCGCCCGTCACTGCCTCCACGCGGGCCAGGGGCTCGGAGTCCGCGAAGTTGCGCAGGATTTCCTTCTCCGTCTCCACCGAGGGATACCCGATGCGCAGGCGCAGCAGAAAGCGGTCGAGCTGCGATTCAGGCAGCGGGTAGGTTCCGTGGTGCTCGATGGGATTCTGCGTGGCAATGACCAGAAAGGGCTGAGGCAGCTCGTAGGTGCGGTTGTCCACCGTCACCTGGTATTCGTTCATGGCCTCGAGCAGGGCGCTCTGGGTCTTGGGCGTGGTGCGGTTGATTTCGTCGGCCAGCACCACGTTGGCGAAGATGGGCCCGCGGCGGAATTCGAATCCCTGCGAGCGCTGGCTGTAGACGCTAACCCCGACGACGTCGGAAGGCAGCATGTCGGAGGTGAACTGGATGCGGTGGAAGGCGCAATTGAAGGAGCGCGCCAGGGAGTGCGCCAAGGTGGTTTTGCCCACCCCGGGAACGTCCTCGATAAGCAGGTGCCCGCGCGCCAGCAGGGCCACCAGGGCCAGGCGACTGGCCTCATCTTTGCCGCGAATGACTCCCTGCACCGACTGTTGCAGGCGCTCGATCGCCTGGCTGTGAGCGGGAGCTTGGTCGTTCACCTGGGTCTTGTCCATGCGGCTTGGGGGCCCTTCGCGAGTCTGGATTTTTCTTCCCGATTCTGCTATTTTTGATAGTAGTTTGGGCGGTTAACTCAGCGGTAGAGTGCTATCCTCACACGGTAGAAGCCAGAGGTTCGAATCCTCTACCGCCCACCACCGGTTAAGCTCCCCTTCCCACCGGGCGATTCTAACGGATACCGGCAAGTTCGGCAAAGGGATAACGCGTGCCGCCTCGTAGTGCCTGCGGCGCTCGCGCCCTGTTCGCCCGCCGCGCGCTCAGGGTACCGGGCGGGGCCGAATGACCAGGTGATGCTTCCCGGACGAGACGGCCAGAACGCTTCCGGCGGCCTGCGCGTGGCCGTCAAAGGTCAACTGTACCTGCGGGGCGCCGCGCGGCATGCCGTCAGGTGCCGGCACCGGGTCGCTGTGAGCAGCGCCTTGCCACATCGGCCGGGTCTCGAATCCCTCGCCGGCCGGCCCGTAGTCCGGCGGGCCGTGAGGATAGAGCGGCTGGCAATAGTACGGAGGCGCCGAAAAGCGCGGGTCGCAGCCGGTGGGAGAGCCGTAATAGGGCAGGGAATAAGGATATGCGTAGCCGGCATATCCCGGATAGGTATAGGAGGAATAGCCGTAGGGCGTATAGCCGTAATTCCAGCCCGGCTGGAAGCCGTAAGAGCGATAGGAGCGCTGCGGGTAGACCGCGGAGTGCGTGGCGGCCCCGCCCCAGAGCGGGCGGGTGACGAAATTTCTGCCGAAATGATAGCCACCGCCGCCGCGCGCACCGCCACGCATCACGGTGGGGCCGTGATAGAAACCCCCGCCGCCCCGGTGGCCTTGCGCCCAGGCGCCGGCCCCGAAGGCCAGCAACACGACCGTGAGGAAAAGACCTTTGCGCACTTGCATCGGTTCACCTCCCTGCCCCTGTGCGTTCAGTGTAAACCTCCCGGCGCGAGGTTGCAATCGTCTCCCGCCGGCCGCTCCCGGTGGCGCCTATGCTAGTATGAAAGGGCTGCGGCGGCGCCCGCCGCCGGCGGCTCAAGAGGGATCGATGCTGAAGATGGGGATTGTCGGCCTGGCGCAGGTGGGAAAAACCACCCTGTTCCGCATTCTCACCCACGCGCACGGCTCGGGGCTCGACTCGGGGCGCCCGGGAACACACCTGGGAACGGTGCACGTCCCCGACGCGCGCCTCGACCACCTGGCGGAAATGTACAAGCCCAAGAAGCTGATTCACGCCAGCGTGGAATTTGTGGACACCCCCGGCAGCGTGATCGAGATCGCGCGCACGGGCTCGCAGGCGGGGGCGCTGCGCGAGATGGACGCACTGGCACTGGTGGTGCGCGCCTTTGAAAATCCCCTCGGCGCCGCCGACCCGCGCGCAGAGATTGAAAACGTCGAGCTGGAACTGATCCTTTCGGACCTGGCGGTGGTAGAGAAGCGCAACGAGCGGTTGGCCAAGGATTTGAAGAAACAGAAAAACCCGGCGCTCGAGAAGGAGTGGGAAGTCCTGCAGACGGCGAAGGCGGCGCTCGAGAAGCAGACGCCCCTGCGCGAATTGGAGTTGAACGCAGAGCAGGAACGGCTGATGCGCGGCTTCGCCTTCCTGTCGTCCAAGCCCATGCTCTACGTGCTCAACCTGCCGGAAGGCGACGTGGCGCGCACCGACGCCGCCGACGAATTCGCGCGCGCCGCTTCGCTGCGCGCCCGGCCGCGCACCGCCGTCAGCGCCGTGAGCGGCCAGGTGGAAGAGGAACTGGCGGAACTGCCGGAAGCGGACGCGGCCGAGTTCATGGCCAGCTACGGGTTGAAAGAGTCCGCCATCGGACGGCTGATCCGCTCCAGCTACCACCTGCTGGGGCTGATCTCCTTTTTCACCGTGGGCGAGGACGAGTGCCGCGCCTGGACGATTCGCGCCGGCACCCCGGCTGTGGAAGCGGCGGGAGCCATCCACACCGACCTGCAGAAGGGTTTTATCCGCGCCGAGGTCGTTTCCTACGACGACTTGATCGCCGCCGGAAGCCTGAGCGAGGCGCGCAACCGCGGCACCCTGAAGCTGCAAGGCAAGGAATACGTGGTTCACGACGGCGAGATCGTTCACATCCGGCATTCGGGGTGAAAGGGGTTCTCAGTTATCAGTCGTCAGTTTTCAGTGAAGATGGGCAGCCTCAACCAAGGTGGCTCACTGAAAACTGATAACTGACGACTGATAACTGACGAACAATGACTCCTTCCATGTTCTATCTCTGGATCAGCCTTTCGCTGGGCGTGGTGGCGGGAGTGGCCAACCTGTTCGGCGGGGCGATCGTGTCGGCGCGCGCCTGGAGCCGCACGTTTCTCTCCTACTTCATCGCCCTGGGCGCCGGGTTCATGCTGGCCATGGTGCTCACCGAGATGGTGCCGGAAAGTTTCCACCTCTCGCCGCACGGCGCGCCGGTGCTGATCCTGCTCGGTTACTTCATCGTCCACTATTTCGAGCACTCATGGCCTGCGCACTTCCACTTTGGCGAAGAGACCCACACCGACGAGTTCCTGAATTCATCCGTGGCCTACACGGCGCTGGGCGGGCTGCTGATTCACACTTTCTTTGACGGCGTGGCCATCGCCTCCGGCTTTCTGGTTTCCAACTGGCTGGGAAGCATCATCTTTACGGCCACCATCATGCACAACATCCCGGAAGGCTTCACGATGTCTTCCATCATGCTGACGGCGGGGAAGAGCCGCAGCGCGGCGCTGGGAGCCGCCGGGGCGCTGGGCGTTTCGCGCATTGCCGGCATTCTGGCTATGGCCTTGGCCGCGCACTGGGTGGACTACGGGCTGGCGCTTTCCGCCGGCGTGACCCTTTACGTCGCCGCTTCCGACCTGATCCCGGAAGTCAACAAGATGGGCGGCAAGCGCATCGCCCTGACGGTGGGGTTGGGCGTCGCCCTGGTGCTGCTGCTGCGGATGTTCTTTGTAGGATAGGCTCTTCGATGTATTCCCCGCTGGTTCGGGACCATTACCGCCGCCCGCGCCACCTGGGGGAGATTCCCGGCGCCACCTTGGTCGAGATGACCAACCCCGTGTGCGGCGACTTGATGAAACTCTGGGCGCGCGTCGAAGACGGCGTGGTGCGCGAGGCCAAGTTTGGCGTCGAGGGCTGCATTCCCGCCGTGGCTTGCGCTTCCTGGCTTACCGAGGCCATGCAGGGAAAGTCCCTCAATGACCTTGCCGCTATCACTCCCGAACAGATCGAAGCCGCCCTGGGCGGCCT
>JBJKQV010000408.1:0-7835 GCA_046704985.1 Terriglobia bacterium | reverse complement strand
GTGCAATCCGGTCAGGGATTTCGTCAATTGCGTGTGGCCGCTGTATCCGTGGCGCAGTGCTAGCATGTCGTAGTTGCCGGTGTGCATGCGCGCCGTGAGCACGGCCACTTCATTCGCTTCCGAGCCGCTGTTGGTGAAAAAGCTCTTGCTCAGCTTGCCGGGAGCGATCTGCGCCATCTTTTCCGCCAGGTTGACGATCGCTTCGGTGGGGAAGAGCGTCGAGGTGTGCTGCACGCGGTCGATCTGCGCCTTGATCTTTTCGGTCACCTTGGGGTTGGAGTGGCCGACGCTGACGGTGACGATGCCGCCCAGGAAATCCAGGTACTGCCGGCCGTCCAGCCCGTAGACGTACTGGCCCTTGGCGTGATCGATTACCAGCGGATCCTTGTAGTAGGTGCTCACACAGCTAAAAAGGTATTGTTTGTGCTTGCGGATGATTTCGTCCTGCGTCATCTAAATGCCTCCCTCGTCTGGGCGCCGGAACCTGCGGCTGCGGCCGGCGCGCCCTCCTCCGGCCGCGGCCTGTTAGCGGACTACGCTTTCCATGCCCTGGCCGGGCGCCTGCACGGGTTCCATGTACAGGCGGCCCCACACGATGCGTCCGTCGCGCACTCCGAGGATGGTGATGCCGCGCATCTCCACGCGCGTCTTGTCAGCCTCCGTCCCGTTCCACTTCCACTCCGTCCAGGCGGTGTCCTGGTCGGCCACCATGCGCACGATCTTGGCGGTAAAGTCCGGCAGGCGGTCGAAGGTGGAGGTCCAGGACGCGCGGATGCGTTCCCGCCCGCGGAAGGAGCTTTCGGCGTGCAAGGGCTCTTCGCCCATGTAGAGCTGGTCAAAGCAGTCCGCGAGCGCGTCCACGTCGTGGGCGTTGATGGCCTTGGCGAGCCGTTCGATTACCAGCTTGGGGTTGACGACGATCTCGGCTTCCATAGTCATCCCTTCCGCCGCTCGAAGGATGTCGGGAGGAGCGGCTTTCGTTGAGTCAAGCGGCGCGGGCGGACGGTTCGCGTCTTGCCCGCCCGCGCCACAACCCCGAAACTCTCAGGGTTTCAGATACTGATCCAGCCAGCCCAGAACTGTTTTGTACCACAACTCGCTGTTCTGGGGCTTTAAAACCCAATGGCCCTCGTCGGGGAAGTAAAGCAATTCGGACGGAATCCCCTGGCGTTGCAGGGCCGTGAAGAGCTGGAACGCCTGCCCCTGCGGAACACGGAAGTCCTTGCCGCCCTCGATGAGCAGCATGGGCGTGTGCAGGTTCTGGGCGTAGTGCGAAGGCGACCACTTGTCGTAGAGCTCGGGATTCTTCCAGGGCACGCCCTTAAATTCCCACTCCGGGAACCACAGCTCTTCGGTTTCGCCGTACATGGAGCGCTGATCGTAGACGCCGTCGTGCGAGACCAGCACTTTGAAGCGCGTGGTATGCGTGGCGATCCAGTCGATCATAAAGCCGCCGTAGCTGGCTCCCGCCGCGCCCACGCGCGTCTTGTCCACGTAGGGAAGGGTCTCCAGATAATCGGCGGCCTTCATCAGGTCCACGTAAGGCGCGCCGCCCCAGTCGCCGGAAATCGATTCCACGAACTTCTGCCCGTAGCCCACCGAGCCGTGGAAGTTGGTTCCCATCACCACGTAACCGTGCGCGGCGAACATCTCGGCGTTCCAGCGATAGCTCCAGGCGTCTTCCCAGGCGCCTTGCGGGCCGCCATGGATCAGGAAAATGGCCGGATACTTCTTGGCCGCGTCGAATGCCGGCGGCTTCAGGAGCAGGCTTTCAATATTGGCGCCCTCGGCTCCCTTCGTCCAAACGGTTTCGACGGGGCGCAAGTCGAGCTCGGCCAGGAGCGCATCGTTCGCGTGGGTCAGCTGAGTGGCCGCGCCACCCGAAACCGGAGCGCGGAAAATCTCACTTGGCATGGTCACGCTGGTGCGTGCGAAAATCAGCGCCTTACCGTCCGGAGTCACCGAAAGGTCGCCGTTGGTCCCGCCCAGCACTTTGGTGACGTGCGGATTGCTCACCGAGGTCTTGAAGACGGGCTCCTCGGCCTTTTCGGGAGCGATGAAATAGATGGTGTTGCTGTCGGGCGCCCAGGCGAAACTTTCCACCCACTGGTCGAACCCGGTGGTCAGGTCCTTGACGGCGCCGGTCTTGAGGTCGTAAACGCGCAGGCGGAATAAATCCGATTCGTAGCCGTCGCGCGCCTGCGAGGTGTAAGCGATGTAGCGGCCGTCGGGCGAAAACTGCGGCGCCGCGTCCGAGCCCAGGTTGGAGGCCGTCAGGTCCTTGGCCGCGCCGCCCTCGGTGCTGACCAGGTAGAGGTCGTTGTTGGTAGTCCAGGCCACGGAGCTGGGCGGCTGGGAATGGTTGGCGGTGTAAACCACCTCCTTGCCGTCGGGCGAAACGGCGTAGCCGTCCGGCGCGCCCAGGAAGAACGTCGGAGAGTCCACTGCTCCGGGCGTCAGGTCGCGCGGCGTGCCGCCTTGCGCCGACACCGCGAACAGGTGCGTATAGCGCCCATCGCGCCACGCCACCCAGTGCCGGAACAACAACTCGTGGATGAGCCGCGCCTTGACCTTGCTCTGCTCGGCGCGCTCCAGACGCTGGGCGTTGCACGCTGCATCGTGGCAGTCGGGATAGACTTCGGAGGTGAAAAGCAGCGTGTCGCCCTTGGCGGCCCAGGTGACGCCGTCGGCTTCGGTCGCGAGGTCGGTGACTTGGTGCGCCTCGCCGCCCTTGACGGAAATGATCCAGACTTGCGAAGTGCCGCTGCGCGTGGAAATGAACGCCAGGCTCTTGCCGTCCGGCGACCAGCGCGCCCGGCTGTCGGAGCCCTGGCCGCGCGTCAACTGGTGTGCCTCGCCGCCCGCGGTGGGGACGAGCCAGATGTGCCGCACGGTTTTGTTGGCCTCGAGGTCCACCGTGCCCTGCGTGTAGGCGATCCAGGCGCCGTCCGGCGAAACCTGCGGATCGGAAACCCGCTGCATGCTTGCCAAATCCTGATAGGTGATCGGCCGCTTGGCCTGCGCGCTCACGGTGGTCGCGGCCAGCAGGACCGTAAGGAAGAGAGATGCTCTGCTCAAGGCAGCCTCCTGCCAGAGAGTGGAGGGCTTAATGGCCCTCCGCGAGGGCCTGTCGGGACCGAATAGTTATACCAAAAGGCCGCGGCAATCGGCAGAAAGAATTTATCTTGGATGTTGCGCGCTTCGCGGGGGAAGGCCGTCAATCAATCATCTACTTTTCGCCGATGTCCCATCGGGCAGGTGCCGAGGGAACAATCGTAAAAGCCCGGGGATTCGTCGTCGTATCGGACTTCCACTTCCCAGTGCTTGATGCAATAGGGCCGTCGGCACTTGGGACAATAAAAAGGCGCCCAGAGGCGTTCCACGTCAAAAAGCTTCTCAGGGTTTTCTTCCAGAAGCGCGACGCAGACAGGGCCGGCTTGCTTGTCGCCCACCACCTCTCGGACTTGGCCGATGAAACCGTCAATGACGACCGTACCCGCGCTTGACTTCAGGGCGTCAGGGTGCGAGGAGCTCCCGGAGATCAGCTTGACGATGGCCGCCGTTTCCGCGCAAATACTGCACTTGAAGACGGCCTCGAGCGTGCGCTCTTCCATCTTTTCCTCCGTTGGGAAGAGGGTTATGGAGGCGCTCTAACCGGCGTTCGCCAGCCGCTCGAGTTCCCCCACAACCCGGTCCAGCTCCTGCGCCAGAGGCGCCGGGCCCAGGCGCAGGAAAGCGTCGGCGAGGGCGCGGTAATACCACAAGGTGCCCTCTTTTCCGCCCGCAAAACGGCGCCAAAGCGCTTCGCCGATCAATCGGTAATCGGCAAGGATAGCGCGCGCGTTGTGCAGCTTATCGGCGGCTGAAACCAGTCGTGCCCGTTCGTCGGTGCAAGCAAGGTGAGCGATGTAGGATTCCTTGCGCTGCCTCCAAGGCGGTTTGGGAGTCACCTCAGCGTCGGTGCAGGCGTTTACGATGGCCACGACCTGGTCACCGAAGCGCTCGCGGATCTGCTCGCGGGCGAGGGCGCCACCCTGGTCTTCGATCGCATCGTGGAGCAGGGCGGCGATGGCGGTATCTTCGTCCGCTCCGTTTTCAAGCACGATCCCTGCTACCGAAATCAAGTGGGCGGCGTAAGGAATACGGGTCCCTTTGCGCGTCTGGCGCGCGTGAAGCCGGACCGCAAAGGTCAACGCCTCCTCAAAACGCGAAGTCAGCACGGTTGCCATGGCCTTCGTCTGCGAATGGCGTGCGCACATTCCACGCTGGAGGCCTCAGCATATCACTTCGACCACTCGGTGTGAAACACCCCGGTTTTGTCGGTGCGGTGGTAGGTATGTGCGCCGAAGCAGTCGCGCAGCGCCTGCAACAGGTTGGCGGGCAGGCGCGCCTGACGGTAGCTGTCCAAATAAGCGAGCGAAGTCGCGTAGGCGGTGGCCGGGACGCCCGCGGCGACGCTGGCGCGCACGACCTCGCGCAGGCTGGCGGACTTCTCATTGAGTTTGGCGCTGAAGGCCGGGGCGATCATCAGGTTGGCAAGGCCCGGCTGCGCGGCAAAGCTCTGCTGGATGGCGTCGAGCATCGTGGCGCGGATGATGCACCCGCCTTTCCAGATGCGCGCGATGTCGGGATACTTCAGGTTATAGTCGTACTCGGCCGAGGCCACGCGCAACTGCTCGAAGCCCTGGGCGTAGCAGATGATGACGCCCGTCTCGTAAGCGGCGCGCAGGTGGGCGAGGAATTGCTTCTTGTCGCCCGCAAACTTGGCCTGCGGCCCGCGCAGGATTTTTGCCGCCGCCACGCGCTCGTCCTTCTGTCCGGAAACGATGCGCGCCTCGACCGCCGCGGCCAGCGTGGGCACGGCCACGCCCAGGTCCATGGAATCCTGCGCCGTCCACTTGCCGGTGCCTTTCTGCTGCGCTTCGTCCAGGATCATCTCGACGAGCGGCTGCCGGGTTTCCGGATCGGTCTTGCCCAGCACCAGGGTGGTGATTTCGAGCAGGTAGGAATTCAAATCCGAGGTATTCCACGCGCCGAAGACGTCGCGCATCTCGGGTACGGACAGCCCGGGCAGGCGCTTCATCAGGTCGTAGGTTTCGGAGATGAGTTGCAGGATGCCGTACTCGATGCCGTTGTGAACCATCTTCACGTAGTGCCCGGCGCCGCGCGGGCCCAGGTACGTGCAGCAAGGGCCGTCTTTGACCTGTGCGGCCATGCGGGTGAGCAGCGGTTCCAGGTGGCGGTAGGAGGCCTCTTGCCCGCCCGGCATCATCGACGGTCCGCGCAGCGCGCCCTCTTCGCCTCCGCTCACGCCCATGCCGAACAGGCGCAGCCCGGCGGTTTCCAGATCGGCGGCGCGCCGCTCCGTGTCCTTGAAGTAGGAATTGCCGCCGTCAATGACGATGTCGTCCTTTTCCAGGCGCGGGCGCAGGTCTTTGAGCGCGGCGTCCACGGGCTTGCCCGCCGGCACCATCATCAGGATGCGGCGCGGGCGCTCGAGCGAAGCGATGAACTCTTCGAGCGAGCTCGTGACCAGATAGTTCTTGCCTTTCACCTCCGCTGCGACCTGGCGGGCCTTTTCGGCGCTGATTTCGAACCCCGCCACGGAGAACCCCTTGCTCTCCGCATTCAGTCCCAGATTCTTGCCCATCACGCCCAGGCCCACTACGCCCAGATGCTGTTTGCTCATCGTCGCCTCCTGTGAATCGCCCTTGCTGAAAAGGACAGATTATTCCCGATTCAAAACCTGAAGTAATATAATAGTGCTTTCGGGGCACCGAAGTGACCCTAATTGCATCCACTTAGTTAGATGCACCGATAGGGAAGAACCGGTGAGGGGCGAACCCGACGCTGCACAGGCGCCGGCCGTTACGCCCAGTAAGAGGAGGAAAAGATTTGGACGGACAAACCGCTGCCCAGCCGTTGCCTGCTGCCCTTCATGCTACCCCGCTCGACGCGCTCTCGGTCAATACCCTTCGCTGCCTGGCCATCGACACCGTCCAGAAAGCCAACTCGGGCCATCCCGGACTGCCCATGGGCGCCGCGCCGTTGGCGTAGGTGCTGTGGACGCGCTTCCTGCGCTATCATCCCCACAAACCTGCCTGGCCCAACCGCGACCGCTTCATTCTCTCTCCCGGCCACGGCAGCGCGCTCCTCTACGGACTGCTCTACCTCTCCGGCTATGACTTGAGCCTCGACGACCTGAAGCAGTTCCGGCAGTGGGGCAGCAAGACGCCTGGCCATCCCGAGCACGAGCTCGCGCGGGGCATCGAGACCACCACCGGCCCGCTCGGCCAGGGATTCGGCAATGGGGTGGGCATGGCCATCGCCGAGCGCTATCTCGCCGCGCACTTCAACCGCCCCGGGCACGGCTTGGTGGATTACACCATTTACGCTCTGGTGAGCGACGGCGACTTGATGGAAGGCGTGGCCTCGGAGGCGGCCTCGCTGGCCGGGCACCTGGGGCTGAGCAACCTCATCTACCTGTACGACAACAACCACATCTCCATCGAGGGCTCAACCGAACTGGCTTTTACCGAAGACCGTGGCAAGCGCTTTGAAGCCTACGGTTGGTTTGTGCAGCACGTCGCCGACGGCAACGATCTGGAGGCGCTGGACAAGGCCGTGCGCGCCGCGCAAGCGGAGCAGGAGCGCCCCTCCATCATCCTCTGCCGCACCCACATCGGTTACGGGAGCCCGCACAAGCACGATTCGGCTTCCGTCCACGGCTCGCCGCTCGGCCCCGAGGAAGTCAAGCTGACCAAGCAGAACCTGGGCTGGCCGCTCGAGCCGGCGTTCTACGTTCCCGACGAGGCGCTGGCGAACTTTCGCCAGGCCATCGAACGCGGCGCCGAGCAGGAAGCCGCCTGGCAGAAGCGCTTGGCGGGTTATCGCCAGGCGTTTCCTGAATTGGCGGCGGAGTTTGACGCTTATGTGCGCGGCGAGCTGCCGGCGGGCTGGCAGGCACAGCTCCCCGTCTTCAAGCCTTCCGACGGCCCGCTGGCCACTCGCCAGGCTTCCGGAAAGGTCTTGAACTCCCTGGCGCCCAACCTGCCCACGCTCGTCGGCGGCTCGGCGGATTTGGCGCCTTCGACCGATACCCTGATCAAGGGTGCGGGCGACTTCGAGAAGGGCAACTACGCGGGGCGCAACCTGCACTTCGGCGTGCGTGAGCACGCCATGGGCTCCACCCTCAACGGCATGGCGCTGAGCGGGCTGATTCCCTACGGCGCCACCTTCCTGGTGTTTGCCGACTACAATCGTCCCACGCTGCGCCTGGCGGCGCTGCTGGGGGTGCGCTCCATTTTCGTGTTCACCCACGACAGCATCTTTCTGGGCGAGGACGGACCCACCCACGAGCCCATCGAGCATCTCGCCTCGCTGCGCGCCATTCCCAACCTGGTCACGCTGCGCCCCGCCGACGCCAACGAGACGGCGGTGGCTTGGCGCGTGGCGATTGAGCGCCAGGACGGCCCGGTCGCTCTGGCGCTCACCCGGCAGAAGCTTCCTGTCTTCGACCGCAGCAAGGTTGCTTCCGCCGAAGGCGTGGCGCGCGGCGCCTACATCCTGGCCGACGCGCGGCCCGCCCGGCCTCACCAGAAGATGGTGGTGCTGAACTCGCGCGAAGACCTGGAACGGGCGATGGAAGAATACGCATCGCCGGAAAACCAGCAGCCCCAGATCATCCTCATGGCCTCGGGCTCGGAAGTGGCCGTGGTCCTGGAAGCCTTCGAGCGGTTGGTGGCGGAAGGCGTAGCGGCGCGCGTGGTGAGCATGCCGAGCTGGGAGCTTTTTGAGCAGCAGCCGCAGGCCTACCGCGACGTGGTGCTGCCGCC
>JBJKQV010000407.1:0-2682 GCA_046704985.1 Terriglobia bacterium | reverse complement strand
CCTCCATCCCGCGGCCAAGATTTTCCGCTCCGCCACCGCGTTCGCCGACCTGGTTGATCTGCGCACCGGCGAGCCCGAGGCGCCGCAAGCGTGGCGCGGCAAAGCGGCGCTGGCCTTTTGCGGCATCGGCAACCCCGAGGCCTTTTTCCAGGACGTCCAGCGCTGGGGCTTTGCGGCGCGCGCCAAGGAGGCTTTTGCCGACCACCACGTCTACTCGACGCGCGATCTGGAGTCGCTCGCCGCCGCCGCCCGCCGGCGCGGTGCGGAGTTTTTGCTCACCACCGAAAAGGACGCCGTGAACCTTCCCGCCGCCGGGCGCTTTGACCTGCCCGCCTTCGCCTGTCGCGTGCGGCCCGCGCTTGAAGACGCGCCGGGCTTCGAGCGGGCGCTCGCCGAGCTGCTGCCCGCCCCGGGCGCGGACGCCGGAGGTGCGGCGTGAAGCGCCTCGAGGACGCCGGCAAGATCATGGTGCGCGCCACCAACTGGATCGGCGACGCGCTGATCTCGCTGCCCGCGCTGGAAGCGCTGCGCGCGCGCTTCGCGGAGGCGGAAATCGTCCTGGTGAGCAAACCTTGGGTGAGTGAGATTTACCAGCACTGCGAATCGCCGCTGCGCCAGATCGTCTACGACCCCGCCGGCGCGCATCGCGGGCCGAAGGGCTTCAAGTCGCTGGTCGCGGAACTGCGCCGCGAGCGCTTCGACGCCGCGGTGCTTTTCCAGAACGCTTTCCAGGCCGCCTGGATGGCCTGGCGGGCGGGAATTCCCCGTCGCATCGGATACGCGCGCGACGGGCGAAGCAGCCTGCTCACCGAAGCGGTGGGCGTGCCGCCGCCCGGCGCTTACGGGCATCAGGCGTACTATTATTTGCAGCTGCTTTTCCGCGCCGGGCTGATTGCGCGGCCGGAGCCCGTGCGGCCGCTCGGCCAGCCGCGCCTGCACCTGCGCGACGCGGAAAAGACCTGGGCGGTGCGGCGGCTGGAGATGCTGGGGCTGGCGGGGCGGCGCGTGCTGGTGGGACTGGCGCCGGGAGCCGCCTTTGGGCCCGCCAAGCGCTGGCTGGCGGATCGCTTTGCGGCGCTGGCCGACCGGCTGATTGGTGAGCTCCACGCGGATGTGCTAATCTTCGGCTCCGCCGCCGAGCAGCCGCTGGCCGAAGCGGTGGCGCGTGCCATGCAGCACACGCCGCTGGTGGTGGCGGGCAAAACCACCCTGACGCAGTTCATGGCGCTGGCGGGCGCCTGCCGGGTGATGATCACCAACGATTCGGGGCCCATGCACCTGGCCTCGGCGCTGGGCCTGCCGGTGGTGGCGGTTTTCGGCTCGACCGACGAGCGTGCCACGGGGCCGCTGGGCGCGCGGGCGCGCGTCGTCAAGCGTCCCGTGCCTTGCAGTCCCTGCGGGCTGCGCGTCTGCCCCATCGATTTCCGTTGCATGCGGCGGGTGGGCGCGGGCGCGGTGGGCAAAGCGGTATCGGATCTTCTCAAGGAGGAGCCGATCGAACATGAGCGTACAGTCCAAAGCTAAGACCCAAGGCAAGCAGCCGGGGCGGCGCGCGGGGCGTGCCGTCGCGCGGCCGGCGGTGTTTCTCGACCGCGACGGCACGGTGTGCGAGGAAATGGGCTACGTCAACCACACCTCGCGCATCCGGCTATTTCCCTGGACGGCGCGCGCCATCCGCAAGCTCAACCGCGCCGGGTTGCCGGTCATTCTGGTCACCAACCAGTCGGGCGTGGGGCGCGGGTATTTCGCCGAGCGCCTGGTGATGAAAGCGCACCTGAAGATCGCGCGTGAGCTGGCCGCCCAGGACGCCCGCCTGGACGGCGTCTATTACTGCCCGCACCATCCCGAGGCTCGCCTGAAGGCCTATCGGAAGAAGTGCCGCTGCCGCAAGCCCGCCACCGGCATGATGGAGGCGGCGGCGCGGCGCTTCGGACTGGACTTGGAATCGTCCTTCGTGGTGGGCGATACTTATCGCGACATGGAGATGGGCTTCCGCGCCGGGGCGCGCACCTTCCTGGTGCTGACCGGCTACGGGCGCGGCGAGTTCGAGTACAAGCGCGCCGGCTGGCGCCGCCGGCCCGATGCGGTGGTGGAAAACCTGGGGCAGGCCGTGGCGCAAATTCTGAGCGAGGCGGCGCGTGGGAAGAAACGCTCCCGGCGCCCCGCGCGGCGAGCATGAAGATGACCCGAGCCGAACGCGAAGCTCTACTCTCGCTGCTCAAGCGCTTTCCGCGCCAGCGCGTCGTCCTGCGGGGCGACTTGGTGGCGGACGAATTCGGTTATGGTGAGATCGCGCGCGTCTCGCGCGAGGCCCCGGTGCTCATCCTGAAGCAGCGCGAAAAGCAGGTGGTGCCGGGGGGCGGCGCCAACGCCGCCAACAACCTGGCCGACCTGGGAGCGCGCGTCTCGCTGGTGGGCGTGGTGGGCGACGACGAAACGGGCCGGGCGCTGCTCGGCTACTTCCGCCAGAAAGGGGTTCCGACGTCGTCGGTGGCGCGCCTGCGCGGCTATCAGACGCCCACCAAGACGCGCATTCTGGGCGGGCTCAGCCACTGGCAGCGCCAGCAGATCGTGCGCGTGGACCGCGAGCCGGCAAGTTTGCTTCCCCCCGCCGTCCGCCGCCGCCTGAGCCGCCGCGCGGCGGCTCTGCTCGGGAAAGCCTCGGGAGTGCTGGTTTCGGAT
>JBJKQV010000406.1:0-12919 GCA_046704985.1 Terriglobia bacterium | reverse complement strand
GGATTCCGATTTCCTGTCCACGCATCCGGGGCGGGTGCGCTTCGCGCGCGATTTTGCCAGACGGCGGCGCCTGAGCGGTCCCCAGGATACAATCAACGGCCTTTACGCGCTCGAGCCCATGACCTCGGTCACCGGCATGCTGGCCGACCACCGGCTGCCGCTGCGGGCGGGCGAAGTGGAAGGGTTTGCGCGCGCCTTGGCCGCGCAGTTGGGAGTGGAGACAGGCGGCGCGCCGGGCTCGCTGCCGGCGGTGGCCGCCCGCTGGGCGGAAGTGGTGGCGCGCGATTTGAAGGCGCACCGCGGCGCGAGCATCGTGATCGCCGGCGAGCAGCAGCCTCCTTCGGTCCACGCCCTCGCCCACGCCATCAACGAGGCGCTCGGCAACGCCGGCCGGACGGTCATCTACACCGATCCCATCGAGGCTCACCCCGGACCGCAGACGCAGTCGCTGCGGGAGTTGGTGGGCGACATGGACGCCGACAAGGTTTCGAGCCTGCTGATCGTGGGAGGCAATCCTCTGTACTCGGCCCCCGCTGACCTGGGGTTCGAGCAGGCGCTGCTGAAAGTCAAGTCGCGCATGCACCTGGGGCTCTACCAGGACGAGACGGCGGTCTACTGCCAATGGCACGTGCCCTTGACCCATCATCTGGAGTCGTGGGGTGACGCGCGCGCTTACGACGGCACGGCTACCACCATTCAGCCTCTCATCGCACCCCTCTACGACGGCCGGTCGGCTTACGAAGTGCTTGCCGTGATGCTGGGCAAAGTCGGCCAAACCAGCCACGACATCGTGCACGACTACTGGCAGGGGCAGACGAAAGCCAAGGATTACGAAGTCTTCTGGCAGACCTCGCTGCACGACGGCTTGATCGGCGACACGGCGTTTGCCGCCAAGAAAGTCTCGATCGCGAGCGGGCTGGCTTCGCGCCTGGGCGCTGCAGCGGCTGCCCCCGCCGGCATGGAGATCAACTTCCGTCCCGACCCCACGATCGGCGACGGGCGCTTTGCCAACAACGGCTGGCAGCAGGAATTGCCCAAGCCCATCACCCACCTCACCTGGGACAACGCCGTGATGCTCGGCCCGGCGGCCGCCCAGCGGCTGGGAGTGAGCGACGGCAATGTGGTGGAATTGACCTATCAGAGCCGCAAGGTCAAAGGGGCGGTGTGGATTGTGCCCGGGCACGCCGACCATGCGGTGACCGTGCACCTGGGTTACGGGCGCAAGCGCGCCGGGCGCGTGGGCACCGACCGGGGCTTCAACGCCTACGCCTTGCGCACTTCCGACCGGCCGTGGTTCGGGGCGGGCGTCGAAATTCGCAAGACCGGCAAGCACTATCCCCTGGCCACCACCCAGTATCACAACATCATCAGCCACGGGATCGGCGAGATTGCGGAAGAGTCGAAAGCGCAGGCCAACCGCGAGCTGATCCGCATCGCCACGCTGGACGAGTTCCGCAAGAACCCCAAGTTCGCCCAGAACCCGGCGGACGAGACCACCAACGCGCAGTCGCTCTACGGCGGGTACAAGTACGAAGGCTACAAGTGGGCGATGTCCATCGACCTGAACACCTGCATCGGCTGCAACGCCTGCGTGGTGGCTTGCCAGTCGGAGAACAACATCGCGGTAGTGGGCAAGGAAGAGGTTATCGCCGGACGTGAAATGCACTGGATCCGCGTCGACACCTACTTTGAGGGCGGCCTGGACAACCCACGCGCCTACCATCAGGCGGTGCCTTGCATGCAGTGCGAGAACGCTCCCTGCGAGTACGTCTGCCCGGTGGGGGCGACCGTGCACAGCCCCCAGGGGCTGAACGAAATGATCTACAACCGCTGCGTGGGCACGCGCTACTGCTCGAACAACTGCCCCTACAAGGTGCGGCGGTTCAACTTCAAGCTTTACTCCGACTGGACGACCGCCAGCCTCTACGGCATGCGCAACCCGGACGTGACGGTGCGCAGCCGCGGAGTGATGGAGAAGTGCACCTACTGCATTCAGCGCATCAATCGGGTCAAGATCAGGGCGGAAGAGCAGGACCGCCAGATCCGCGACGGCGAGATCCTGACCGCCTGCCAGCAGGTCTGTCCCACGCAGGCGATCATTTTCGGCAACCAGAGCGACCCGGACAGCCGGGTGGCGAAATTGAAGGCGCAGCCGCAGAACTACGGCCTGCTGGTGGATTTGAACACCAAACCGCGGACCACTTACCTGGCCCGCGTGACGAATCCGAACCCGGAATTGAAGGAGTAGCGAGTGGAGCCGGTCGACGACGCACAATCTTTACCGGTCTCATCGGGAGCCCCCGAGCTGGCGGCGGGGCATACCTACGGATCGGTCACCGATAAGATCAGCGCCATCGTCCTCACCCGCGGCACGGGGAAGGGCTGGTGGTTCGGCTTTGCCATCGCTTTCTTCTTCCTGCTGGTGCTCAATTACGGCATCACCCAGGTGCTGATTTACGGTGTGGGGATGTTCGGCATCAACATCCCGGTGGCCTGGGGCTTCGCCATTACCAACTTCGTCTGGTGGATCGGTATCGGCCACGCAGGAACGCTCATTTCCGCTTTTCTGCTCCTGATGCGCCAGAAGTGGCGCACCTCCATCAACCGCTTTGCCGAGGCCATGACCATCTTTGCGGTGGCCTGCGCGGGCATGTTTCCGCTCATCCATCTGGGACGCCCGTGGCTGTTTTACTGGCTGCTCCCTTATCCCGACACCATGGGCGTGTGGCCGCAGTTCCGCAGCCCGCTGGTCTGGGACGTCTTCGCGGTTTCGACTTACGCCACGGTCTCCATCCTCTTCTGGTTCGTGGGACTGATTCCCGACCTCGCCACCCTGCGCGACCGCGCCAAGCAGCGCGTCGCCCAGTGGATTTACGGCATCCTGTCGCTGGGCTGGCGCGGTTCGGCGCGCCACTGGCGGCGTTACGAAATGGCCTCGCTGCTGCTGGCCGGCCTGGCCACGCCGCTGGTCGTTTCGGTGCACACGGTGGTGAGCTTCGACTTCACCATCGCCATCGTCCCCGGCTGGCACAGCACCATCTTTCCGCCCTACTTCGTGGCGGGCGCCATCTATTCCGGCTTCGCCATGGTGCTTACCCTGGCCATTCCCCTGCGGGCTTTTTACAAGCTGGAAGACTTCGTCACCCTGCGGCACCTCGACAACATGGCCAAGATGCTGCTGGCCACCGGCCTCATCGTTTCTTACGGCTACATGGAAGAGACCTTCACGGCTTTTTACAGCGGCAACAAGTTCGACCGCTACATGATCATGAACCGCATGTTCGGGCCTTACGCCCCCGTCTACTGGGTGCTTATCTCCTGCAACATCGTGATTCCCATGAGCCTGCTCTGGTTTTCGAAGATCCGCAAGAGCACGACGGCGCTGTTCATGATCTCCCTGGTCGTGCAGACGGGCATGTGGATCGAGCGTTTTGTGATCGTGGTCACCAGCCTGCACCGCGATTTCATGCCCTCCGCCTGGGCGATGTTCTATCCCACGATGATTGATTGGGCGGTCTTCTTAGGTTCGATCGGGCTGTTCTTTACGCTGTTCTATCTCTTTATCCGCTACCTGCCCATGATCTCGATCTTCGAGATGCGGGAGTTGGTACACAAGACGTCGGAGTAGAGACGCGTTATGAAGCGAGAAGGGCTTTACGGCCTGATGGCCGAATTCGACGACAGCGATCGGTTGGTGGAAGCAGCGCGCGGCGCTTACGCGGCCGGTTACCGCCGCCTGGACGCCTACTCGCCCTTCCCGGTGGAGGGACTGGCGGACGCCATCGGCTTCCGCGCCACCAAGGTGCCCCTGATCGTGCTCATCGGCGGGCTGATCGGCTGCTTCGGCGGGTTCTTCCTGCAGGTGTATCCCAACGTCTTCGGGTACCCGTTGGATATCGGGGGCAAGCCCTATTACAGCTGGCCGGCGTTCATTCCCATCACCTTCGAGATGACCATTCTGTTCGCGGCGCTCTCGGCGGTTTTCGGCATGCTGGCGCTGAATGGTTTTCCGCGCCCCTATCACCCGGTTTTCAACGTACCGCGCTTCCAGTTCGCCTCCAGCAACCGCTTTTTCCTTTGCATCATGGCGGGCGACCCGCAGTTCGAGCTCGAAAAGACGCGCGAGTTTCTGAAGGGGCTGAACGCCCGGGAGGTTTCGGAAGTTGCGTCCTGACCTGGCTTCAATGCGGCTCCGGACCCCCGCCCGAGCGGGGGCGCGGATGAAGGTTCTGTTGGCGGGCGCGGTGCTGGTGTTGAGTGCCGCCGGGTGCCGGCTGGACATGCACGTGCAGCCCCGCTATCAACCCCTCGACCCCAGCACCTTCTTCGCCGACGGGCGCTCGGCGCGCCCGCCCGTTCCCGGCACCGTGGCGCGCGGGCACCTGGAAACCGACGAGCTCTATTTCACCGGCAAGATCGACGGCAAAGTGGCGAACGAATTTCCTTTTCCCATTACCCGCCGCGACCTGAAGCGGGGCCAGCAGCGCTTCAACATTTACTGCGCGCCCTGCCACGGCATGACCGGCGACGGCCACGGGCGCATCGTGGAGCGGGGTTTTCCGCCGCCTCCCTCGTACCACATCCCGCGCCTGATGAAGGCGCCGGTGGGCCATTTCTTTGACGTGATGACCAACGGCTACGGCACCATGTACAGCTACGCGGGGCGCGTGCCCCCCGACGACCGCTGGCGCATCGCCGCTTACATTCGCGCCTTGCAGTTGAGCGAGGACGCCACGCTGGCGGAAGTCCCGCCGCAGGAACGGAAGAAGTTGACCGAACGATGAGCCCTAACGATTCCAACACGGTTTTCTCGCGCCGCCAGCAGCAGGCCCTGGTGGTGGGGCTGGTCCTTCTGGCCGCGGCGGTGGCCGGCGGCTTCCACGACTGGACGCAATTTTTCCGCTCCTACCTGCTGAGCTTCGTTTTCTGGACCGGCGTTTCGCTGGGGTGCATGGCCATCCTGATGATCCACCACTTGGTGACCGGCAAGTGGGGCTTCGCGTTGCGGCGCCTGTTGGAAAGCGGCGCCAAGACGGTGGCGCTGATGGCGGCGCTGGCCGTCCCCCTGATGCTGAACCTTTCCAAGCTTTATTCCTGGGCCAACCCAGCGGCCGCGGCGGCCGACCCCATGCCGCCCTTCAAGCGCGTTTACCTGAGCATGCCTTTCTACCTGGGACGCACGGTCATCTATTTCGCCGCCTGGCTGCTGCTCGCCTACCTGCTCACCAAGTGGTCGGCGGAGCAGGATACGACGGGAGACCCGGCGACGCGCCAACGCCTCGCCCGCCTGAGCGCCGGCGGGCTGCTCATCTACGGCCTGACGCTCACCTACGCTTCCGTCGACTGGGTGATGTCGCTGGAGCCCAAGTGGTTTTCCACCATCTACGGCATGGTCTTCATCGTCACCGGGATGCTGGCGGCGATGTCGCTGGTGACGGTGTGCATCGTATTACTGGCCGACCGGGAGCCCTTTGCCGGCATCATTAAGCCGCAACTGCTCAACGATTTCGGCAACCTGCTGCTGATGCTCACCATGCTGTGGGCCTATCTCTCCTTTTCGCAGTACCTGATCATTTGGGCGGGCAATTTGCAGGACGAGATTCCCTGGTACATCAAGCGCGCCACCGGCCACTGGGCGTGGGTGGCGCTGGGTCTGATCGTGTTTCACTTTGCGGTCCCCTTCGTGCTGCTGCTGCTGCGCTTCGTCAAGCGCCGGCGGCAGATGCTGGGCCTGGTGGCGGCGGGGCTGTTCGTGATGAGCATGGTGGACATCTTCTGGCTCATCGTGCCCTCCTTCCAACCTCACGCACCGCAGTTCCACTGGCTCGATTACGCCCTGCTGCTGGGGGTGGGAGGGGTCTGGGTGAGCCTCTTCCTGTCGCAGTTGAAGAGGCGCCCGCTGATGGCGCTGCGCGACCCGCGGTGGCTGGATATGCAGAAGGCCGCTGAGGAAGGGGCCCATGGAGGATAAGCCTGTGCCCGAGCCAGGGCATCACAAATCGGCGCATGAGATGACCGACGCCAGCACGCGCAACGTGCTGATCTTCGCGCTGGTGCTCTTTGTGTCGGTCGTCGCCTCCTTGTGGCTGGCGGATGTGGTGTTCAACTACTTCACCACCCACCAGAGCCTGGGGCCGCCGCTCACCCCTTACGGGCACGTGCGCGAGCTGCCTCCTCCGGGAGTTCCCCGGCTGGAGGTGAATCCCACCCAGGACATGGAGAACTACCGCAAGGAGCAGGAAAAACTTCTCAATTCGTACGGCTGGGCGGATCGTCAGGCGGGCAAGGTGCGCATTCCCATCCAGCGCGCCATGGACCTGCTGCTCAAGCAAGGCTTGCCGGTGCGGACCGGCCCGCCGCAGCAGGGCATTGTGGATCCCATTCAAGAGGATCACGTGGCGCCCAAGGGCTATATGCCCCAGAACTAGGCAGGAATCAGGAACGGAGGTCGTGAACCCGGGGGGTAGTTATGAGTCAGCACAGCGCGCGAGGCGGAAAATTCCCGGAGGTGTGGCAACCGGGCCGAGCGGGAAGGCACGGGGCAAGAGGGCTGTCGCTGATCCTGGCCTTGGTTGGGACGGTAGGAATGGCGCAGGCGCAAAGCTCGTCCAAAAAACCGCAGTGGCTGTTTCCTACGCCGGCCGGCCGGCCCAGCATTACCGAGCCGGGAGGCGCCACCCAGCGCCCCGGCGTGCTGCGCAACGTGGGCATCGACCAGAAACTGAATGACACCATTCCTCTCGACCTGAAGTTTCATAACGAGCAGGGCCAGTTGGTTCCTTTGAGCACCTACTTCGGCAAGAAGCCGGTGATTCTGTCACTGGTTTACTACAACTGCCCGATGCTCTGCCCGCTGGTCGAGAACGGACTGCTGCACGCGCTGAACCAGATGAAATTCACGGTGGGGAAACAGTTCAACGTGCTGACGGTGAGCTTCGATCCGCGCGACACCTCGAAGGAGGCGGCCGCCAAGAAGGCCAGCTATCTGGAGCGTTACGGGCGCACGGGAGCAGCCCAGGGATGGCACTTCCTGACCGGCGACCAGGCTTCCATCACCGCCCTCACCCAGGCGGTGGGGTTCCGGTACAATTACAATCCCCAGAACGGCCAGTACTATCACGCTACCGCCATCATGGTGCTCACCCCGCAGGGCAAGCTGTCGCGGTACTTTTACGGCATCGCCTACCCTTCCGGGGGGCTGCGCCTGGCGCTGGTGGAGGCTTCGCACGACAAGATCGGTTCGCCGGTGGACGCGCTGCTGCTCTTTTGCTGCGCCTATAACCCTGCCACCGGCAAGTACAGCCTGCTGATTTCCCGCCTGCTGATGATTGCGGCGGGGATGACGCTCCTGACCGTGGGGACGCTGATTTTCCTGTTGTCGCACGGCCGCAAGCACGCCCACGCCTGAGGTGGGGCGGAGGCGCGGGCCCGAGGCGCGAAGATTGAAAGGTTAACCCGAAATGTGGCAAGGTTTTCCATTACACCCGCAAGAAGCGTCCACGATGGCTCCCCACGTGGACCATCTCTACTTCTTTCTCACCGCCGTGGACCTCTTCTTTACGGCGCTGATCTTCCTCACCATCTTCTACTTTTCCGTGCGCTACCGGCGGCGCAGCGACAAAGACCGGGCGCGCCAGGGGCACGGCAACATGGCGCTGGAAGTGATCTGGACGGTCATCCCGGCGATCATCTGCGCGGTGATCTTCACCTGGAGCGCCAGCATTTTTATCCGCGAGTCGCGGCCTCCCCGGGCTTCTATGGAAATCTTCGTGGTCGCCAAGCAGTGGATGTGGAAGCTCGAGCATCCCAACGGGCGGCGCGAGATCGACGCCTTGCACATCCCCGTGGATACTCCCGTCAAGCTCACCATGACCTCTCAGGACGTGATCCACGACTTCTTCGTGCCCGCCTTCCGGGTGAAGAAGGACGTGGTGCCGGGGCGTTACACCTCGCTCTGGTTTGAGGCCACCAAGGTGGGCAAATACCACTTCTTCTGCGCGCAGTACTGCGGCACCAACCACTCCAAGATGCGCGGCTGGGTGTACGTGATGAAGCCCGACGATTACGAGCGCTGGCTGCACCAGGGAGTGAAGACGGTGACCATGGCGGAGGCGGGCGCCAAACTCTACCAGCAGTACGCGTGCGTCACCTGCCACGGCACGGGCAAGGGACCCCCCTTCGCCCAACTCTACGGCAGCACGGTGAAGCTTTCCAACGGGCAGACGGTGACCGCCGACGACGCCTACCTGCGCGAGTCGATCCTGTTCCCGACCGCGCAGATTGTGCACGGCTATCGCCCCATCATGCCTACCTTCAAAGGGCAGATTAGCGAGGAAGAGCTGTTGGAGATTATCTCCTACATTAAATCCCTGCGCACGCCCCCAGAAAGGACGACAAAGTAATGGGCGCTCCGGTTGCCGCAGATTCGATGGATGGCCGCGTGAACTACCTGAATGCCGATTACGGGATCAAGTCGTGGCTGCTGACCACCGACCACAAGCGCATCGGCATCCTCTACCTGCTTTCCATCACCTTCTTCTTCCTCATCGGCGGGATCGGGGCGATGATGATTCGCATCAACCTCATCGAGCCCACGGGCGCCCTCGTCCAGCCGGATACTTACAACAAGCTCTTCTCCATGCACGGAATCATCATGGTGTTTTTCTTCATGATTCCGTCCATTCCGGCGACACTCGGCAACTTCCTGGTGCCCATGATGGTGGGGGCGCGCGACGTCGCCTTCCCCAAGCTCAACCTGCTCAGCTGGTACGTCTACATGCTGGGCGGCTGCTTTACCCTTTACGCCATCGTCGCCGGCGGCGTCGATTCGGGCTGGACCTTCTACACCCCGCTGAGCACCAACTACCTCACCTCGCACGTGCTGGCGGCGGCCATCGGCGTTTTTATCGCCGGCTTCTCGTCCATCCTCACAGGGCTGAATTTCATCGTCACCATCCACCGCATGCGCGCCCCGGGGTTGACCTGGTTCCGCATGCCCCTGTTCCTCTGGGCCATCTACGCCACCTCGGTCATCCAGGTGCTGGGCACGCCGGTGGTGGCCATCACCTTAGCGCTGGTCGCGATCGAGCGGGTGTTCCACGTGGGCTTTTTCAATCCCACCCTGGGCGGTGACCCGGTTCTGTTCCAGCACCTGTTCTGGTTCTATTCCCACCCCGCCGTCTACATCATGATTCTGCCTTCCATGGGTGTGGTGAGCGAGGTGATCACCTGCTACAGCCGCAAGCGCATTTTCGGCTATAAGTTCATCGCTTTTTCGAGCATCGCCATCGCCGTGATCTCCTTCCTGGTATGGGGCCACCACATGTTCGTGAGCGGCCAGTCGGTTTACGCCGGGCTGGTTTTCTCGCTGCTCAGCTTCGCGGTCGCCATCCCCTCGGCCATCAAGGTTTTCAACTGGACGGCCACCATGTACCAGGGCACCATCACCTTCGAAGCGCCCATGCTCTACGCCCTGGGCTTCATCGGCTTGTTCACCATGGGCGGGCTGACGGGCCTCTTCCTGGCTGCCGTGGCCACCGACGTCCACCTGCACGCCACCTACTTCGTGGTCGCGCACTTCCACTTCATCATGGTGGGCGGAGCGGTGATGGGCTACCTGGGCGGGTTGCACTACTGGTGGCCGAAGATTACCGGGCGGCTCTATCCCGACCGCTGGGCGCGCCTGTCGGCGCTGATCATCTTTGTGGGGTTCAACCTCACCTTTCTGCCCCAGTTCGTGCTCGGCTACCTGGGCATGCCGCGCCGCTACGCCACCTACCCGCCGGAGTTCCAGACCTTGAACGTCATGTCCTCGGCGGGGGCTTCCATCTTGGCGGTGGGCTACGTGATGCCGCTGGTCTATTTCATCTGGTCGCTGCGCAACGGGCCCATCGCCGGACCCAATCCCTGGAACGCCAAGGGCCTGGAGTGGCGGACGCCCTCGCCTCCGCCCACCGAAAACTTCCTGGAAACTCCCACGGTGACCGAAGAGGCTTACGCCTACGGCGAACCCGAAGAGGCAGAGGAGGCTCAGCTTGTCTGATCACGAGCTCGTCCTCCACCATCAATTCGACGACACCGATCAGCAGCACGAAGCATCCTCGTTCGGGATGTGGATCTTCCTGTGCACGGAGCTGATGTTCTTCGGCGGCATGCTGACCGGCTACACGATCTTCCGCAACCTCTATCCCCAGGCGTTCGCCGCCGGGGCGCACCTGCTCAACTGGAAGCTCGGCGCCACCAACACCGCCGTGCTTATTTGCAGCAGTCTGACTATGGCCCTGGCCGTGCACGCCGCGCAGACCGGCAAGCGCCGCCAGATGATCTTCTTCCTGCTTTCCACTATGGCGCTGGGGCTGGTCTTCCTGGACATCAAGGTGCAGTTCGAGTGGGGACACGAATGGGCGGATAAGCTCGTGCCGGGCCTCCACTGGGCCCCTTCCAGCGGGCTGCTGCACCATTTCGCCGGCCTGCACGTCCCCGCCAACCACGTGGAGATGTTCATGTTCTTCTACTTCGTGCTCACCTCCGTGCACGCGCTGCACATGGTGGTGGGAGAAGGGATCATGGCGGTGTTGGTGATCGTGGGCCTGCGCGGGCACCTGGGCGTCCACCGCTCCAACCCCGTCGAGGTGGCGGGCCTCTACTGGCACTTTGTGGATATCGTTTGGATTTTCCTCTTTCCGCTGCTTTATCTGCTAGGAGGGCTTTACCGATGAGCGCACATATCGCTTCCCGAAACCTCTATCTCCGCGTCTTCGTCGGACTGCTCTGTCTGACGGCGCTCACCACCTACGCCGCTACCGTCAATCTGGACCAGTTGGTGGGCATCAAATCGATTCCCCTGAACACCGTCGTGGCCCTGGCCATTGCCGTCGCCAAGGCTTCGCTGGTGGTCCTGTTCTTCATGCACATCCGCTGGAGCAGCCCCTTGATCCGCCTGGTGGTGGTAGCCGGGGTGTTCTTCTTTGCCATCCTCATTACCCTCACCGCCAGCGATATCTTCACGCGCAACTGGACCCCCGTTCCGCAAAGCTGGCAAGCTTCCCAATCTCAGCCGTACCGCTAAGGACGGGTTCGGCTGGCGGATTGCCGCCTCCGCAGAAGAAAAGGGAGGGCCTGGGCCCTCCCCGTTCTAACGGACGCCGCGGGACATCCACGGCCCGGAGTCATTTCCAGTCCCAAAGCTTGGTGTGGGTGTTGCCCTGGCCGTCCACTTCGTACTCATAGACGGTGGCCACCAAGTTCAAGCGGGCGAACTTCGGCGAGGCGCTCGAGAAATAGATGGCGCCACGGAAACTTACCCCGCCGCCGGGCATGAACCGGCCCACTCCCTGGCCGACCCAGGTGGCTCCGTCTCCCTGCGCCGTGGCCACCACACCTTGTCCTTCTCCGTAAAATGTGCCATCAGGACGTGACTTGGAAACGTAGGTGCCGATTTCCACCACGTCTGCGCCCAAGAGCTTTCCCGCGTCTTCAAAAGAAACCTCCACCTTGAATCCCTGCTCCGCCGAAAGCACTCGCCGTCCAGTGCGTTTACCGCGCAGTTCGCCGGTAGGTTCGCCGAGCATGTGACTCCTCCTTGAGGGCCCAAGGGCCCGCTGTTTTGTTAGGGAACGCCTTGGAGCAAAGGATAAGCCCCGCAGATGGGTGGGTGTCAAACCTTTTCTGCGGCCTGGCGAATGAGCTCGCCTTCGAACGAGAAATCGAGCGCGCGGCGGGGGGCGTGCACGGCGTACCAGCGGTAAGTTTCCTCGAGACCGGCCGAGAAGGGCGTGAGCCTTAACTGGAGCTGGCGCTGGACGCGCTGCACGTTCTCGGTGATGGACGGCAGGTCGAAATACTCGGCGAAATAGAGCGGCTCGGCGAAGGCGTTGCCGCCCAGGCGCCGGATGAGCTCGCGCGGCACGAGCACGAGCTTCGCCTCCTGCCCGCACGCGGCAGCCAGGGCGCGGACGGCCTCGGCGTGCGTGAGCGGGGTTTCATCTCCGATGTTGAACGCGCGGCCGGGCGCCGCCGGATTCTCGAGTGCCGCCAGGCACGCCGCCACCAGATCGTCCACATAGACAAACTGCATCAGCCGGTCGCCATTGCCGGGAACGATCACCGGGCGGCCAAGCCGCAGGCGGTCCCAAAAGAATGCCTCGCGGTAGAAAGGATTCTCGGGGCCGTAGACGAACGGCGGGCGAAAGGTTACGGCCGGCAGGCCCTGCTCGCGGTGCAGACGGAACAGCGCCCGCTCGCTCTCCGCCTTGTTGCGGACGTAGGGGTTGGGATGGTCGGGGGGCGCGAGCGCGTCGTCTTCGTCGTGGTTCAAGCCTTCGCCGTAAGCTCCCACGCTCGACATGTAGATGTAGCGCGAAAGCTCGCCGGGGATGGCGCGCGCCGTGGCCGCCACCTGCTCGCCGGTGGTGCCGCGCTGCCAGTCGTAGGCGATGTCGTAGACTGCGTCGAAGCGCCGCCCGGCGAGCGCCCCGGCCACTGCCGCCGCGTCGTTGCGGTCGGCGACCACGTTCTGCACGTGCTCGCCGAAAGGGCTCTCGGCTTTGCGGTGCAGCAAGGTCACCTCATGCCCGGTCTCCAGCAGCCGCCCCACCAGCCGTTTGCCGATGAATTGCGTTCCCCCAATGACCAGAATGCGCATCGTCGCTCCATGCCGGCCCCAAGGCCGCGTGCGTCTTCCCGCCGTGCGGGTAACGTTTTTGCGATAGTCCGCTGTCGCGGACCCAGGATACCACCCGGCCGCCTGCACTCAAACCGGGTTGACTGTTTCAGTTGCGTCGCTGGTGCAACGGTTGCGCCGGCGACGCACTCCACGCATAATCGAGACGGAGCGTTTTCATGGCCAATCAGGGTCAGATTTCTCCCCCGCAGCCCGCGGCCGGGTCGCGTTTCACGGGCGGCCCCGCCGTCGTCTTCT
>JBJKQV010000405.1:0-2532 GCA_046704985.1 Terriglobia bacterium | reverse complement strand
TTTGGAATACGCGGGGGTCGGTTTTTTTTTGGTGGTTGGGGGGGGGGGCGTGGTGCGGACCCCAAGTTGGGCGGCGCCCGCCCCCCCGCCCCCCTACACGAACGGCGACGAGGACATCGCCGGGAATGATCCGCGCGTCCCTCTGCTGACCGATGAATCGCCCCTACGCCAAGGCGAGCTCCGGCAATCAACACGAAGGCGCCCTATTTCCCTATGGATCCAGCCACGGGCCGCGGGAGCGCTCGACCGTGGCATAAAAGGTGTTTCGCCCGCTACGCAGATCTTTGCCGTAGGTGAGCACCACGGCCACGCCGCCCAGCAAGCCGATGTGCAGTTCTCCTCCCGTATCGTAGAGCCAGCGCTGGGAGCCGAATTGCTGCGCGCGGTCGTAAGCGCGGCCGGCATCGAGAAAAGGTGCGAGGCGCAGCCGAAACCAGCCGGTGCTGAACAGGTTCTTATAGATTTCCCAGTTGGAGAGCAGGAATTCGCGGCCGAGCGGCGCGCTGCCTTTCAGGCCGTCGCGGGTGCCGATATGAGCGCGCAAGGGCAGGCTGTTGTCGCGTTCGAGTCCCAGAACAAAAAGCTTGTCGAAAGGAACCGTTCCCAACATTTTCCCGGCGCGGAATTCTTCTCTCACTTCGTAATCGTCGCCGCGCGCCCGGGGCAGCCAGCGGGCGGCGAGCCCTCCCCGCAATCCGCCGTAAGTTCCCAGCCCCTGCGCGTAAGCCCTTCCCAATTCCACGGAGCCCGAGGAACGGAGGGTAAAGCGCCTCTCCGGCACGCGCCATAAGGCGTAGCTCGCCCCCGAGCGAACCTGCAGCGCGAAGCTGTCGGTAAAATCCGGCGAGGCGGCGGGGCTCACGCCCGAGAAAGTTCGCCAGGAAGCTTCGACGCCGCTCTGCCAGGTCAGGCGGCTGTTCACCACGTGCAGGAATTGGGCGCCGGTTGCGATGGTGCGCATCCTGAAATCCGAAACGGCGCCGGGCGGGCCGTGGAAAGTCGCCGCCACGTTCCAATCTTCGTCGCGGCCGTCGGCGTAAACGCGCAAGCGCCAGCCGGGATCTCCGCCCATGGGCGCCGAGAAGGCCAGGTAGGCGCGCCGCTTCTTGCTGTCCCAGCGCAGGAGCGATTGCAGATTGATGGCCGAGCGGCGGAGGTTATAAAACGCGGGATAGACGGTCTGATACGGAACTCCGCTCGCCATCGCCAGCGCTGCCGCCAGCTTGGAGCTTCCCCAGCCCTGGCGCTCCACGGCCGCCAGGCGAAGGTCGTAGTCCGGAGAATGGGCGGCGGGAACCAGGTCAAGCCGCGAGGATGAAAAAATATCCAGCGCCCGGAGGCGCCGCTCGGTGAGGCGGTAATCCTGCCGCCGCAGCTCGGCGGCGGGCGCGGCGGCGAAGGCGCGGTCGAGCAATTGCGGATCAACGTTGAGCGGCGGGTCAACACGCACGGCCGCGATGCGCGGCTTTCCGGCGCGGTTCCAATACTTGAGCGCGGCGGGAAGGTTGCCGTCGAGATCGTAAAGCGTGGCCAGGAAATCGTTGGCATAGCGGTCGCGCGGATCGAGGCGCAAAGCGCGGCGAAGATGCCGCTTCGCATCCTTGAAATTCTTTTCCTGATAAGCGATGCCGGCGAGCTCGGTGGGAAAACGCGGGTCGCGGGGGCTTTTGCGCTCGCCGTCTTCGAGGGCTATTCGCGCCTCGTCCCAGCGGCGCAGTTTGGCGAGCGCCATGCCGCGCAGAAAATCGAACTCGGCGGGCAGCGCCGCCCAATCGTCCGTGCGGCGCACGACCTCCTGCCAGCGCCCCGCGTCGTAAAGCTCGCGGACGGCGGCCTCGCGTTTCGAGACCTGGCCGGCGGCGCAGAGGGGAGTCGCGAGCAGCAACGCCAGCAGCCACGCGCGCGCCATCACCGGCCTTGCTCGGGAACCGCCAGGAGGGTCCAATCGTTCATGGCGCTCCATTTGTTCTGGAAGTTGGAACGGTCAAGCTTCATCAATTTGCGGCCGGCGGGATCGTTGACCAGCACCACGTTTTGCCCGCTGTCCACGCCCACCACCACCACGTAATGGAGCGAATGCGCGAGCGCTCCGCCTTCCCGCAGGCAGACGATCAGCGGCCGGCCTTGCGCCAGGTGCCGGCGCAGATCCTCCCAGCGGCCGCGAAAGGCGAAAACCCGGAAGCCGTTTTGCCGGAAGTAGCGCTCCATGTCGCGGGCCCGGATGCCTCCCGCGCGCCGGTCGCCGAGGAGCTTTTGAATCGCCGCCGCATCGGCCTGCGGGCCGGGGGCGGAGTGCGCGGCCCGCGCCCAGTAGCGCATGACCATGGCGATGCACGCGGCGCCGCAGCCCTCCGGAGCCTGCCGGACGTAGGGAACGTCCAGCCAGAGACTCTGCGGCCCGGGCGTCGCCGCCAGCGCGGCAACGCCCAGTCCCACCGCCATCGAAACGGCCCAGACCCGGGACGGAAGTGCCATCGGTTTTAATGCACCGCAATCATCACGATAAACGCCCTGGACTGGGCAATCAGGTTG
>JBJKQV010000404.1:0-18843 GCA_046704985.1 Terriglobia bacterium | reverse complement strand
TCATCATCTGGACGGGAACCGGAGGGACTGGCTCGGCGGGTTGGGATTGGGCGGGAAGAACTTGCCTTGCGCCTTCGGATGACGATTGAGTGTGGCTGGCCGGTGGCGTCGCTGCTCCGTTGCCGTTTCGCCTCGTCCACGGCGTGACCGCCAGGATGTGCTTGCAGCGCCAGGTCGTGTCGGCCTCGTGGGTTTCGTAGTCCGGGCAGGAGCACGCCCAGCGCTCGTCTTCCTGGCGGACCAGGTAGACGTGGGAAGGGTTATGGACCGAGTAGACGCGAAAGCCCTCCTCGGTCCGTGAAATGACGAACGCTCCGTTTTCGGCGCGTTCTTTCCGTACCTCAAGCTGAGTCTCAGTCATCACTGATCTCTCCTTATGGTTGAAGTGGGTTCGCAAGGAACCAATTTCAGCCTAGGAAATGGGCATGACGGGACAAGGCGGGAAAAGTTGCCGGAAGGGGCAAAAGAAAAGAGCCTCGGCTGAGGCTCAAGAAGGGATTATCCAGGGAGGCTTTCGATTTTCAGGCCTTCGATGTTCTCGAAATGCCTGCGGTTATTGGTGAGGAGCGTGAGGTTGTGCTGCCGGGCCGTCATGCCGATCATGAGATCGAAGTCGGCGACGGGTTTTCGTTGGGCGCGCAGTCGGCCCCGTTCCTTGCCAAACAGCTTGCAGGTTTCCTCATCGATGCCAACGAAGGAAACGCGCCGCAAGAAATTATGTAATTGCCGCTCGCTTTCCTGGGGATCGCGGGAATAGTGCACGCCCTCCCACAATTCGGCGAGCGAGACCGCTGCGAGCCCAAGTCCCTGTCGCTCCAATTCGTCCATGCGTCGTTGAATCTGTTCATTGCTGTGGAGCCAATGAACGGCCCAGTCGGTGTCCACCAAATAGGCGAGCGTCATAGCTTGGGCTCCTCCCTGGTGTTCAGGAGGCGGTCCTCATAGATATCGCGGATAAACTTCTCGGCATCAATGAGGCCTTTCCATCCGCCTTTCGAGCGCAGAAAGGCTTCGCGGTCCGGGTCTTCCGCAACACCGACTACGGTAATTAAAACCTCCTTACCTTCCGGTAAATCGGCTTTTTCGAGAGGCTCGAGCACCCCGCCTTTGACGCGGGCGCGTATCGTTCCACCCATAGCAGTCCTCCTTGGCTCTCCTTATTCAGATGACGTTGCGAAGAGCTACGGTAAGAGTAGCCGCCCGCGTAAACGGCGTCAAGCTGGCGTTGCCGCAAGCCGCCAATCAGTACGCCTTGCCCATTCGTCGTCCATTGCCACGATGGAGGTAATGTCCAACGGCTGCAACAATCCCATCACCATCCTGGGCCGGACCAATTTCCGCAACCAGGGGAAGATTTTCGGCATCCGGCAGGCCGGCCGGCGCGCGCATATGTATGTGATCGGGAAGACCGGCACGGGCAAGTCAACCCTGCTGGAAACCATGATCCGTCAGGATATCGCGGCGGGCCGGGGTCTCGCCGTCTTTGACCCTCACGGCGACCTCGTAGAGCGGGTTTTGGCTGCGGTCCCCGAGAAGAGAAAGGGTGACCTTGTTTACTTCAACGTGCCTGATGCCACGCGATTGCTCGGATTCAATCCGCTCGAAAGTGTGCCGCTGGAGAAGAGAGCGCTCGTCGCCTCAGGAGTACTTGAGGTGTTCAAGAAGATCTGGGCGGAAAGCTGGGGGCCGCGCCTGGAACACATCTTGCGAAACGCGCTCCTGGCCTTGCTCGACCAGCCCGAGGCGACCCTGGCTGATATCCTTCGTCTCATGGCCGAACCGGCCTTTCGAAGAATTGCCGCTTCAAGAGTCCGTAATGCCCAAGTGCGGAACTTCTGGCTTCGAGAATACGAAAGCTATCCTGCACGCTTTCGTGCCGAGGCCATTGCCCCGATCCAGAACAAAGTCGGGGCTTTCCTGGCCGACCCGGTCTTGAACGCCATTGTGACCCAGCCGAGAAGTTCCTTTGATCTCAGGCACATCATGGACGACGACCGCATTCTGCTTGTGAATTTGGCCAAGGGAAAGATCGGGGAAGATGTCGCGGCGCTCCTGGGTGCCCTGCTCGTCTCGCGGATCGGCCTGACAGGCTTGAGCCGGGCGGACGTGCCCGAAGCAAGCCGGAAAGATTATTATGTTTATCTCGATGAGTTCCAGAGTTTTACAACGCTCAGTCTGGCCAACATGATGTCGGAGTTGAGGAAGTACCGCGTCAATCTGATTCTCGCTCACCAATACTTAGCACAAATGGACGAAAAGGTTAGGGATGCAATCCTGGGGAACGTAGGCTCGATTATCTCTTTCCGCCTCGGCCTGGCTGATGCGGAGATAGTTGGAAAAGAATTCTGGCCGGAATTCTCGATGGAGGACCTGATTCGCCTGCCAAACTACTCCATCTACATCAAGCTCATGGTGGGCGGCGCGGTCACGAGACCGTTCAGCGCGGAGACGATTGGAACCTATAGCGCCTGGGACTTAAACCCGCCTTAAGGTCACGGCTTCGCTGAACCTCTCAGTTCCAAGTACCTCTTTAATGAATTCTTCTGAAGGTCTGTTCTGTACTCAAGCTTTTCCAAGAAATCCTGTGTGCCATAGACGAGGGCGTCGAAAAATGTCAAAAGACCGAATGAGAGCGTTCCGTTGTTTGTTATTGGCTCCCGCCCCGGACTTATGGACGCCTCGAACAGATTCCAACCGTGAACCATCGTATTGCGATACAACTCTCGCAGCCGAGATGCATATGGTTGGAAGGAAGCAGGGAAATGGTCGACAACGAAATTGGGAATCTGCTTTCCATTCCGCCTGCCATACCCATAGGACGAAATTGCGTCGAGCGCACACAACAGCGCAATCGCGACCACGTGCCCGCGATGTTCTAATCCGCCTGCAACCTTGTCCGCATCTAAAATTACATTGTTGATCTCAGAAAGAATTGAATCCTCGAAGATCCGCTTGAGCGTGTTGATGAATTTCGCATCGATGCTCGTCGGTGCGGAGGGCCAGGTGCTTGGGAGCCAAGCGTAGAATGTCGTCCCCGTCGCGATGGCAGATCCGCTGGCCGGAGGCGCCGTTAGGCTCATTGTCTGTGAGAGATCGAGTTTATACTTCATGATGCTGTGATGGCTGAAGTCTCATTCGTCGCCTGACACACCCTCATTCTATACTCTCGCTCCCTCGCTCTCAAACCAGAGCGTGACTACTGGCACCCGCTGATGAGATCGAATTACGCCCATGTCTTCTTGACTTCGCGTTCGAGGCTTTCTTGGCGCGCCTTTACCCACGGAGCATAGTGCTTCTCCGCGATCCTCACGGAATTGCCGAGGAGTGCCGCCACGTTCTCCAACGACACGCCGCTTTTGAGCAGCCCTACTGCGAACGTGTCTCGGAACATGTGGGCGTGACCTTTCACGCCGGCGAGCCTAAACAGCTTCGCGAGCGACCGCTGCCAATCCGCTACGGCGCTTTTCAGTTTCCCGATCCCCGACCAGAAAAACCGATCATCACTACCCAGTTTCCCAAGCGCATCTAGCACGTTTCTCTGAAGCGGTAGCCACACCGGCGTCCCCGCTTTTGCCGTGTAGAGCAGCAGTTTCCCGTCATGGATCCTTTTGACTTCCAATGACACCGCGTCTCCGATTCGCAGTCCAGAATGGGCCAGAAGTTGGACGAATGCCTTTACCTGAGCGCGGCGGCCTTTCGGTCTATCCGGGTAGACCTCGCACGCCCAGAGGATCTTCTCCCACTCACGGTCGGAGAAGGGAAGCGTCGGCTTGGGTTTCGCCTTTGGCGGCTTGAGTAATTTCGCGGGATTATCGTCAATCCAGCCAGCCTCCATGCAGAATCTGAAAAATGCCCGCAGTCGCTCAAGTTTCTTTCCTGCCGAGACAGGGTTTAAGTCCCAACTCTCGCGGTAGTCCCGCACGTCCTCCACTGACATGCTCGACATCACGCGATCGGGGAAGAACGCCTTGAGCTCTTTCGTCAAGAGCCGATACTTTCCCATTTGCGCGTCGCCTATGCCCCGCGCCTCAGCGTCCTTGACGAATTTCTCGCATGCCTCTTTCAAAGGGACGGTCTTGTGTTTTTCCCCCGCCTCCCAATCCCTGACGAGCTTTTGCGCCGACTCCCAGTTCCGCACCTCAAGCGATTTCCGAATGTACTCCCCGTGAAGTCGGCCTTCCACGGAGATGGGACAGGAACACCCCTTGAAGCGCCGCGAGCCGTATTTGCATGATTTCAGGTGCCGCCGGAAGATCGTGAGCATGGCTCCGTATTATACCGAGCTTCACACGCAATACACACTCAATTTTCTTATGCTATGTAAGTGTCTTAGAAACAGTATGGTACATGGTGGAGGCGGGGGGAGTCGAACCCCCGTCCGAAAAGCTTTGCGGCTGGAAGACTACATGCTTATCGCGTTCGCTTTAAGCTTTCGCCGGCGCGTCTCAGGAACGAGCAAGAACGGCGCGCCAGCTAGCCCGGCGAATCTCGTCCAACGCTTTCAGGCGGCGAGCGTCAGACCAGCCCGCATTGATGACGCCTCTTTCCGCCCGGCGGGCCGGACGGAGGAAACGCGCTACCTAGTTAGGCAGCGTAAGCAAACTGCGTGTTGTTGGCAGTTGTTTTGGTCCACTCCGATTACGGGTGGTGTGGCCCCCGGCATGCCTTCCAGGCACAAGCGCTTCCGTCGAAACCGGAACGCCCCCTTGCAGATCCCAGCATAGCCGGGCGCCGCGGAGGAGTCAAGCCGCCTCCAGCGGGCGTGCGGCCTCCCGGGCGCGGGGAATTAGGCAGTTGACTTGTCCCCGCTTCGCTGTGACATAATGAGGGGCCGCAACAGGCGACGACGGGAAAATCAACGTGGCAGAGGAAAACACGCTCCAGAATACCCTCAACGGCGCGCGCGAGCGCCTGGGGCAGGAGCTGAACGCGCAAGGCGATCAGCTTGGCAAGCTCGAGCAGGCGTTGCAGGAGCTGCGCGAGCAGCACAAGAAGCTCGAAGAGACGGTGCAGGAGCAGTTGGGCGCGCTGTCGCAGGTCGAGGCGCCCGCCGCTGCCCCTGCGGCCTCCGCTGGCGAGGCCGCCGGCGAGGCCATGGAGAAGCTCCTCAACTCGGTCCGCAACCTCATCACCGCCACTTTTCCCGAGCAAGTTCTGGGGGTCATGACCGAGGAAGCCGAGCAGATGGGCGTGCGCGCCGCGGTCTTCGACGTGCGCGGCAAGTCCGCCTGGGGTGCGTCGGCGCGCGGCTTTGGCGAGGGCGTTTCCGAGAAGGCGCTGCGCGGCCTCATCGTGCCCTTGAACCATCACAATCCCTTCCGCCAGGCTTTTGAGACGGGCGGCCACGTGGATACCAACGCCGGGGCGCTGAAGAAGAATCGCAACATCCTCGACAAGCTCAAGCCCTCGGCAGAGGATGCCATCATCCTGCTGCCCATTCGTTCGGCGGGATCCGTTTCGGCCATCGTCTACGCCGATACGGGCGGGAAGGGAATCCCCCTGCCCGTCGACGGGCTGAAGATACTTTCCGAGTTTGCGGGCGCGCAACTGGACCGCTTGATGGCGCTGAGCGGCGGCATGCCCGCCGAGGCTCCGGCGCCGGAAGTGGAAGCCGAGCCGGAAGTGGAGGCGCAGCCTGAAGCGGAAGCTGTTTCCGAGGCTGTCGAGGAGACCGTTGAGGCGCCCGTCGAGGCCGCCGAAGCGCCGCCGGAAACGGTGGAAGCCGCGCCGGAAGCGCCGCCGGAAGCCGAAGCGGCCGCGGAAGCTCCTGCGCCGGCCGCCGAGGCCGAAGCGCCTCCGCCTTCCGCGCCTGGCGTGGACGTCTCGCAACTCAGTCCCGAAGATCAGAAGGTCCACAAAGACGCCAAGCGCTTTGCCAAGCTCCTGATCTCCGAAATCGAGCTCTACAACAAAAGCAAGGTCGCCGACGGGAGGAAGAACAGCGACCTCTACACCCGGCTGAAGACCGACATCGAGCGCAGCCGGCAAACCTACGCCAAGAGATTCTCCAAGACGGCCGCCAACCAGGTGGATTATTTCCACGAGGAATTGGTGCGAGTCCTGGCTGGCAACGACCCTGCTCTGCTGGGGGCGGGCTATCCAGGGCCTTCCGTGTGAACTTCCGTCGCCAAGTCTGGATCTGCCTCGCGCTTCTGGCCGCCGGGCTGGGAGGAAGCGTGGGCGTGCGCCCGGCGCAGGCCACGGTCAGCGCCCAGTTGCGCGTGCTGGCCTCCAAGCCCAACACTCGCTGGTCGCGCTCGCGCCTGCGCCGCTACGCTGCTTCCACTCGCAACGCCGAGCAGAAAGGCCTGGCCTACTTCCTGGTCGGCTACCGGGAATTGCAGGACAAGCATTACGCGGCGGCTTTGAGCGACCTTAAGCGGGCCGCAGCGACGAAGTTTTCGCTGAGCGATTACGCGGTCTGTTACGCAGGGGTGGCGGCGGACTCGGCCAAGCAGCCGCAGGCGGTCGTTGAGTTGCTGAAGGATTTTGCCGCGCGCTTTCCTCGCAGCCCGCTGCGTCACCAGGCGCTGGAGCGCTATGCGCAGGCGCTCGAGGACACTGGGCAAGGTAGCGAGGCGCTGCGCGCCCTCCTCGCCGACCCTCACACCCGCCGGCAGCCGGCGCTCGCTTTGCTGCTCGCCAAGGCCTACGCGCAAACGGGGCAGCAGGCCAACGCCGCGCAGGTCTTCCAAGAAGTCTATTATTCCTATCCTACCGCCGCCGAAAGCCGCGACGCAGGCAAGGCTCTGGAAGATTTGCGCCGCCAGATGGGCGCGAAGTATCCGCAGGCGTCGCTGGAAATCCAGACGGCGCGCGCCGGCAAGCTGCGCCGTGCGGGACGCGTCCGCGACGCCCTCAAAGCTTACGATGAACTGCTGGAGAACCATGTCGCGAGCCCGCTGCGCGCGCGCTGGGCGCTTGGCCGCGCCCGTTGCCTGCTGCGCCTGCGCCGCACCACCGCGGCGCTGGAGCTTTTGAAGCAGCCCTTGAAGGAACCCGGCGCCGATGCGCAGCGTTTGGCGCTGCTGGCCAGGACGGCAGTGCGCCAGGGGGATGCCGACTTGCTCCAGGCGCAGGTGGATCAACTGCGCCGCGAATATCCGCGCTCCATCGCTTACGCCGAGGGGCTGGACGCGGCGGGGGACTACTACGTGCGCCAGGGCCAGTGGACCCAAGCGGCGAAATACTATCGCCCGCTGGCGCAGCACTTTCCCCGCACCGAGCTGGGTGAGGATGCAAGTTGGCGGGCGGCCTGGGCTGTTTACTTGCAGCGCCAGCCGGCGCCGGCGCGCGTCGCGCTGGCCAATTTCCTGGCGGACTATCCCCGCTCGTCGCACGTGCCCGCGGCGCTTTACTGGTTGGGAAGATTGGCCAAGGAAGACGGCGCCGCCCCCGCGGCCCGGCAGCTTTTCGAAACCCTGGAGACCCGCTTCGGGCAGAGCTACTACGCGCAGAAGGCGGAGCAACTGCTGAGGCATTCGGCTTCCCACCGCGCAGCGGCGAACTCGTCTCCGCTGTGGTCGGCGGTGGTTACGTTGACCAAGCGCATTCCTTCTCTGGGGTCTTCGCCCCTCGACCCCTGCGCACCTCCCGAACCCGGCCCCGAGGTGCTGCGCGCGCGCAGCCTGCACGCTCTGGGGCTCGACGCGCTCGCCGAGGAGATGCTGGAAGACGAGCTGGCGCTGGGTAATTCGTCCCCCGACACGCTGCTCGAACTAGGCCGTCTGGACCGCCGCCAGGGCAACTACGCGGGCGCGATGTTCGACGCCGTCAAGCTGGCGGGGAACTACTGGCAATACGATTTTTCCGCGCTGCCCAAAGAGGTGTGGGACCTGCTCTATCCGCGCGCCTACTGGAGCCTGGTGCGGCGCGACGCGCGGCGGCGCGGCCTGAGTCCGTACTTGGTCATGGGCCTGATCCGGCAGGAGTCGGGATTCAATCCCCGTGCCATCTCGGGCGCCAACGCGCGCGGGCTGATGCAGGTGCTGCCCTCGACCGCCACGCGGCGCCGCCGCAGCCGCCGCTACGTGGCGCGCCGCCTGCTCGGCCCCTCCTACAACCTCAGCGTGGGCACGCGGGTGCTGCACGAACTGCAGGCGGCCTTCCCGAACAACCCCGAGGCCGTGCTCGCCGCCTACCACGCCGGCAAGACGCGCGTCGAGGGGTGGCTCGATGCCGGGCAGTTCCGCGACCCGACGGAGTTTATGGAATCGATTCCCATTCCCGCCACGCGCATTTACGTCGAGCGCGTGCTGCGCGACGAAGTGGTTTATCGCGAGTTCCTGACCGGCCGCGCGCCTTACGTGAATTGCCGGCCCGTACGCGCGCCTTCCGGCGGGCGCGGGTTTTGAATCGCGTCTGTGATACAGTTTCGCCGGGACCGAGGTGCCCCAGACCATGCCGCAAATCTCTTCCAAAGCCCGCCAGTTTACCGAGTCGGTGATCCGCGAGATGACGCGCCTGGCGATGGAGCACGGCGCCATCAACCTGGCGCAGGGGTTTCCGGATTTCGCCGCGCCCGCGGAGGTGAAGGAGGCGGCGGTGGCCGCCATTCGGGCCGACATCAACCAGTACGCCATCACCTGGGGGGCGCGCAGCTTCCGCCAGGCCATCGCCGAGCGCTTCCGGCGCGACACGGGCCTGGCCATCGATCCGGAGCGCGAGATTACCGTCTGCTGCGGCGCTACGGAAGCGATGATTTCCTCTATGCTGGCGATCGTCGATCCCGGCGACGAGGTGGTGATCTTCGAGCCCTTCTACGAAAACTACGGTCCCGACGCGGTGATTTCCGGAGCAGTGCCGCGCTTCGTGCCGCTGCATCCGCCCGACTGGACTTTCGATCCCGCGCAGTTGGCGGCGGCGTTCGGTCCCCGCACCCGCGCCCTGATCCTCAACACGCCCAACAACCCCACCGGCAAGGTCTTTGAGCGCGCCGAGCTCGAAACCATCGCCGAGCTTTGCCGGCGTTGGGACGTCACGGTGCTCACCGACGAGATCTATCAGTACCTCGTCTACGATGGCGCGCGGCACATTTCCATGGCCACGCTCGACGGCATGCGCGAGCGCACGGTGACCATCAACGGCATGTCCAAGACCTACAGCGTGACCGGTTGGCGGGTGGGCTATGCCGCCGCGCCGCCCGAAATCACCGGCGCCATCCGCAAGATGCACGACTTCATCACTGTGGGCGCGGCGGCGCCCTTGCAGGAGGCGGGCGCGTTCGCCCTCGCTCTTCCCGACGCCTATTACGCCAAGATCGCGGCCGAGTACCTGGCGCGGCGCAACCGCATGCTGGCGGCGCTCGATGCGGCGGGCTTCCGCTGCTTCAAGCCCCGCGGCGCCTACTACATCATGGCCGACATCTCCAAGTTCGGCTTTGCGGACGACCGAGCCTTCACCCGGCATCTGGTCGAGAAGATCGGCGTGGCGGTGGTGCCGGGGAGCAGCTTCTACAGCCGGCCGGAGGCGGGGAGCCGTCAGGTGCGCTTTGCCTTTTCCAAGACCGACGCCACGCTGGACGAAGCGGCGCGGCGGCTGAAGAAGCTGGCAAGCTAGTGGCGAAGGGGCGCGGCCCTGGAAACCGCCCGGCGACCTGCGCTATCATCTTCGTTCTGGAGACGGCCGCCGGCTCACGGCCGGACCCGCGGAGGAGATTCCATGGAGTATCCCGTGAAGGCTGAGGACGTGAAGCTGGTTCAGGGGGCGAGCGGAAAGGGGTTGCAAGTGGTCTGCGCGTGCGGCTGCGTCAACTGGAACCACGTCGAGGTTTCAATCTCGCTCTGGATTTGCCGCAACTGCGGCCGGACGTTGTCAAACCACTTTCCCGGCCTGGTGAGCGAGGTGCTCAGCCGACAAGAACCCGAGCCCCAGGCGAGTCCCGCCAAGGCCTGACCGTTCCTGATCCTTCCCCTACTTGTCTGCTTCGAGCGGAATCTGGAAGTGCGGCTGCACGCCCGAAACGGCGTAGTTGACCAGGGTGTCCAGAAATGCTGTGGCGTAAGGGTCGGTGCCGTAGCTGGTGCTGAGCGAGAAGGTGGAGATGAAAAGCTTGCCCGGCCCGCAGCGCGCCTGAACCAGCACTCCCACGTTGGACTGAACCCACCCGTAAAACATCCCGGCCAGCACGTCGGAGAAGTTCTGCGCGGGAATGCCTTGCACCACCGCTTGCGGGGTGACTTGCTGGGTCTCGAAGCCGGCCAGCGGCGCAAAGCCCAGCTTTTGGAAGGGCGCGTGCCCCGGGCGCACCCAGAGGAAATTGGAAATCCAACTGCCGTCCAGGTGGTCCTCGGAGCGCGGCACGATTTCGATCCCCGGCGCCAACTTTGCGGCGGTGTTGGTGAGCAGAATGACGATTCCACCCTGCGCGAGCTTCTGCTGGACGGTCGCGTCCCAGACCGATGAGATCAGCACCGGGAAGGCTTCGTGGCCGACCGGAGCCTGATAGTTGCGCGCGCGCATTTCGTTAACCAGGCGGCGCAGCCGACCGCGCGGGTCGTGGAACGAGACGGGCGGTGGCAGCAGGGGCGTCTCGGAAGGGTAGAAAAAGAATCTCAACGAGTTTGCAGCCAGGGTTTTGCCGCCCGCGGCGATTTCAACCTGCAAAGTGCGTTCTTCAGGCGCGCGCACGCCGGGGGCGGCAAAGGAAACGTCTCCCACCTTGGCCGCGCTGTCGGCTGGAACGTCGGGAAGCGGAAAGCTTCCTGCCAGCGTGGTTCCTTCAACCTTCCAGTTGACGGTTGCGCTCGCCGGGGGAGCGGAGCCGAAACGGGAAAAGTAGACCTGGGCGTGTGCCTTGGCTCCGGCGGTGTAGTTGCGCGTGCCGGCGCGCACCACCAGGACGTTGTCCTGCTGGAGCTGGGCGAGCCGGGAGTCAAAAACCTTGGGCTGGCGCCACATGTCGAGCACACCGTTCGATTCCCAGTCCACGTCGGTGAGTTCGGTGATGACGTAGCCCTGGATGGCTGATTGGCGGCGCAGGCTGCCGATTTCGTAGCGCAGGGAACGGAATTGGTGTTCCTGGGTCGCCTCGGCGAGGGCGTCGAAGTTGGGAAAGAGCGAGCTGTAGCCGTATTCCTTAAAGCGCTTTTCGACCCCTTCGGGCACCGTCATGGGGTTGTTCTCGAACCCCCGCGCGAACCACCAAGGCTCGGGCTGGTGGAGCTTGGGCAAGCCCCAGTTGCCGAACTCGGAGAGCACCAGCGGCTCGTCGCCTTTGGGCTCGGCGTCGCCGTAGGGGCTGAAGAGCCAGCGCGGGCGGGTGGCAAAATCGCCCACCAGACGGTCAAAATCTTCGGCGTGGCCGGGGATGGAGTCGTACTGGTGATAGTCGGCGAGGTCGGTCTGCACGTGGAAGTTTTGGCAGCAGGCGCTGTTGTCATCCACTAACCAGCCGGGGACGATTTTCTTGGCCTGCGCGTAGGCGGACTTCAGCCAGGCGCGGTCGGGAGCGTCGTGCAGGTCGATGCCCCAGCTTTCGTTGACCAGCGTCACGATGACGATGGAAGGATGGTTCCAGTCGCGCGCCGCCATGCCGCGTAGGGTGTCGAGCGCCCGGGCTTCCGAGGCGTCGGTGAGCTTGCTCCAAGAGGGAATCTCGTACCAGACGAGCATTCCGGTTTCGTCCGCGGCTTCCAGATACCGCGGGTCGGGGACCTTGATGTGGCAGCGCAGCAGGTTGAAGCCCAGCTCCTTGGCCCGGCGCATTTCGGTTCGCAGATAGTCGAGCGAGGGCGGCGTGTAGCCGGTGGCGGGATAAAACGCCTGGTCGAGCGCACCCCGAAGATAGATGAGGCGGCCGTTCAGGTAGAACTTGCCGTCGCGCGTCGCAAAAGTGCGGAAGCCGAAGCGCGTCGCCAGCTCGTCGCCGTTGGTCAGCCGCGCGCTCAGTGAGTAGAGGACAGGATGCGAAAGGTTCCAGAGCTCCGGCTGCGGCAGCTTGCCGGTGAAGGTGTACGAGCCCTCCTGCGCGTGGAGGATGTGCCCGCCCTGCCACATCATCATCCCGCCCGGCGCCTTGATCTCTTCGGTGAGGATCAGGGGCTTGGCAGTTGAATCGGGCGGGTTGACGATGACGGTTTCGATGCGGAAATTGCCCTGGTGGTCGGCGGTGACGTGCAGGCTGCCCAGGTGGGTGCGCGGGCGAAATTCGAGTTCTACCGATTGCCACAGCCCGCCGGTTTCGACGTACCAATTCTGCTTGCCGTGAGGAATCTGCGCATAGTCAATGCCATCCACGACGTTGTGGGGCGGAGCGCCGGGGTCTGTAACGCGCACCACCAGTTGGTTGGCGCCGGCGCGCAGCGCCGCCGTGGCGTCCACGGTGAAGGGCAGGTAGCCGCCTTCGTGTGTTCCCACCTTCTGGCCGTTCACGTAGACTTCGGCGCGATAGTCTACGGCGCCGAAGCGCAACAGCGCCAGGCGCTCGGCAGGAATCTTTTCGATGCTGACGGTGCGAAAGTACCAGGCCACGCCCGCGTAGTCGCGCTTGTCGGCCAGTTGCGCCTGCCAGGATCCGGGGACGGCGAGCGGCACGCTGGTCAGGGAAGGGAGGTCGGCGGGCTGGAGCTTGCCCGCCGGGTCGACGACGAAATGCCAGTTGCCGTCGAGCGAAATGGTTTGCGCCGCTGCGCCGCGGCCGGTCAGAAGGCCGGCGGACACTATCGCCAGCAGCACACAGACTGTTTTGAAGCGCATCGTTCCCCCGTGAAAGCCTTGAGTCTATGCGCTTCTACAGTACTATGGCAAGCGAAAGGGGATTGCGCCGTAGCGCCGGGCCTTAGCCCAGCACCACTCGCTCACGCATCCTTCTTCGGCAGCCAGGGCAGCAGCATCGAGGTGCGCTGGCGGTAATGGCGGTACTGGTCGCCGTGAAAGCGCAGCAGGTCGCGCTCTTCGAGTTGGATGGCCACCACGATGTAGCCCGTGCACATCACCGCAAAGAAGAGGTGGCCGAGCGTCATGTGGTCGGTGCTCCAGAAGGCGATCAGGAAGGCGAGGTAGAGCGGGTGGCGGACAACTTTGTAGAGCGCGGGAGTGCGGAACTTGGGCGCTTGATACGGCTGCTGCTTCAAGTACCTCCACACCTGCTTCAGTCCGAACAGATCGAAGTGGTCAATGAGGAAGGTGCAGGCGACAATCATCGCCCACCCCAGCCAGAAGAGCACCGCCAGAACCCATCGCCCGGCGACGGACTGGACCGTCCAGATCACGTGCGGCAGCGGCTGCCAGAAGACCACCACCGCCAGCAAGGCCAGGTCGGCGGCCAGCACGTAGGTGCTGCGCTCGAGCGCGCGCGGCACCACGCGCGTCCACAGGTGCTTGAACCACTGCCGCGCCATCACGCTGTGCTGCACGGCGAAAAGCCCCAGCAGGCCGGCATCAATCAGCAACGACTGCACGAGCGGCCCCGCGGCTTGGGCCCGGTCCATGGTCCAGATAAACCAGATGGCGTAAAGGAAAACTGCCAGGAAAAGCAGGTAGCAAACTACTCCGTAAACAAAAGCCAGTGCTCGGCCCATAGTGATACCCCCGCTAACGTGGGATTTGGCTTCTCGAGAGCAGTTGTCGTGTTTTGTCTAACGCCCCTTCTGGAAGCCAATTTACCACGTCCCAGCTTCTTTGAATAGACTTTCTGTCGGGATATTTCGTCTCGTAGCAAGGATCAGGACTGAATTCTAACTAGCTGATATGGCGGGAGTTGCTGCGGTGAGCGACTGCATTTTGACGCTGGAGTAGCGTCAGCGGCGCTTGTTGCTGGCGATCTCCCGCACCACGACCAAGAAGTCGCGCATCGCCGCCGAAGCGGCGGCCTTGCGGTAAACGGCCAGAAGCTCGGTGGAAAGCTGTGGGCGGCTCAACCGGCGGTAAACCACCCCGCGCCGGGGCACTTTCTCCATGGCGCCGGGCACCACCGAAATGCCCACGCCGGCCGAAACCAGGCTGAGCGCCGTCTGAATCTCCGCCGTTTCCTGGACGATGCGGGGATCAAAACCCGCGCGGTTGGCCAGGCCCACGATGTAGTCAATCCAGCTCGGGCGCGGCGTGCGCGGCGAGAGCACGAAAGGCTCGCGGGCGAGGGCGCGCAGGTTGAGGGTGCGGCGGCGCGCCAGGGCGTGGCCGCGCGGCAGGGCCACCACCAGCGGCTCGCGCTGAATCGTTTCCAGCGCCAAGCCCTCGCCGTGGATGGGCGGACGCACGAAGCCGAGATGGATCCTGTGCTCACGCAGCGCTTGCACCTGCTCGCCGGTGGGCATCTCGGTCAGAATCACCTCCACGCCCGGCGAGCGGTCGCGGAATAGCTTGAGGCTGCGCGGCAGGACGTCGTAAGAAGCCGAGCCCACAAACCGGATGCGCACCCAGCCGGTGCGCCCGCGCGCCGCCAGTTGGGCCGCTTGGGCGGCCTCCTGGGCGCGGGTGAGGAGCGAGCGCGCGTGGCGGAGCAGGGTCGCGCCCGCCTCGGTTAACTGCACGCGCCGGCGCGTGCGCTCAAGGAGCGTCACGCCCAGTTCGCTCTCCAAGTTCTGAATCTGCCGGCTGAGAGCCGGCTGCGCCAGGTGCAGGCGCTCGGCGGCACGGCGAAAGTGCAACGCCTCCGCCACTGCCACGAACGAGCGCAATTGCCGCAGTTCCATGCCTGGGCTCCCGGTCTGCCGGGCCGGCCGATGAACGACGTGCGGCCTCGGCCGCCTTTCAGCGTCCGGTTGGATACGACTGATATCAAATACATATCAGTATGTCAAATAAATATATTGGACCTATCAATCCAAGTGCGGCGATAATGAGGACAGGTCGCCGCGCTGAAACCGGCAAAAAAGGCCGTGCGCGGGACCGGAAAGTGGGCCGAACGTGCAAGAGCTTCTTCCCGAAAGTTGGCAGCGGTCGCGCCGCCCGGGGCGGTGGGACCGCCAAACCGCCGCCGTGGCGCTGGCGGGCGTCTGCACCTTCCTGGGCGCTTACATCACTCAGCCTTTGCTCCCTTATCTGCGCGGGGTCTTCCGGGCATCGGAGGTTTCGGTCAGCTTGACGGTGGGCGCGGTGATGCTGGGCGTGGCGCTGGCGGCGCCGTTGGTCGGCCTGCTCGCCGAGCGCATCGGCCGCAAGCGGGTGATCGTCCCGGCGATTTTCCTGAGCGCCCTGCCCACCTTGCTGGCCGCGGCTTCTCCCAGCCTGCACGCGCTGATCGTCTGGCGGTTTCTGGAAGGGTTGTGCATTCCGGGGATTCTGGCCGTGATGCTGGCTTATATCGGCGAAGAATGGCCCGCCGGAGCGGCGGGGTTCGTGACCTCGTTGTACATTGCCGGGGGCGGGCTGGGAGCGTTCCTGGGGCGTTTCCTCTCAGGCGTCATCACCGTGCACGCCGGCTGGCGCTGGGCGTTCATCGTGCCGGGGCTGTTGACGCTGTCGGGAGGACTGGCGGTGGGGAGGTGGCTGCCGCGCGCTCAGCACTTTGTGCGCGCCGTTTCTGGAATGGAGATGCTACGCAGCGCTGTGGGCCACCTGCGCAACCCGCGCCTGCTGGCGATTTTCGCCATGGGCTTTGCCATCCTCTTCGTGCCCATCGGCACGTTCAGTTATGCGGCATTCTATCTGGCCGCGTCGCCCTTCCGTTTGGACGCCGCGCAGCTTTCCAGCATTTACTTTGTTTACCTCCTGGCGCTGCTGGTGACGCCGCTTGCGGGGCGGTTCCTGGACCGGCGGGGATTCCGCAAGACCATCTTGCTGGCCTTCGCGCTGAGCGTAGGAGGGCTGGCGCTGACCCTGGCGGCTTCGCTGCCGGTGGTGATTGCCGGGCTGGCGTTGCTGGCCTGCGCGGTGCTGATTTTCCAGTCCTCGGCCACAACCCGCCTGGGGCAGACGGCGGGCGGCGCGCGCTCTTCGGCGGCGGGACTTTACGTGACCTTCTACTACGTCGGCGGCAGCTTCGCGACTGTCGTGCCCGCGTGGTTCTGGGTGCACGGCGGCTGGCCGGCGACGGTCGGCCTGCTGAGCGTGGCCGCCGCGGCCATTCTGGGTTTTGGGCTGCTCGCCAGCCGCCAGCCGGCCGACGACACCTCCAGCCAGTACCTGGAGGCCACTGCCGCCGACCGCTTGCGCGCGCTCAATCCCACCGTGTGGCTCCGTATCTCTCCTCCTCCTCGGGATTTCAAAACTCGCCACGCGGCGTAAATTTGTTGGGCAATGTGCCGGGGTTTCGCGTGCCGCGGTGTCTGTGCTAGGATGGGGCGCTTGGAAGAGGGCTCCGGTTAGCCGGGGCCCCGACGAACATGGAAACGGTCCAGAAGACCCGGCAAGACCTGCTACCCGAAACGGTGGTTGACGCCCCCGGCCAAGGCCCGGCTTTCGAACTGGGCGAACTCACCGCCAAGCCCCTGCTGCTGGTGCTGCGCATCAGCGAAATCATCGAGCAGGAATCGTTGCACGTGGCCGTGTGGGGCTCCGCGGACGGAACGGACTGGGGCGACGCCCCGCTGTTCTGGTTTCCGCAGGAGTTCTACCGCGTCGTGCGCCCGGCGGCGCTCGACCTTGGCCAGCGCCCGGAGGTGAAGTTTCTCCAGGCGCGTTGGGAAGTCAACCGCTGGGGGCGCGGTTCGCCCCGGCCGCATTTCAAGTTCAGCCTCGAAGTACGTGAACTGGAGAGCGGCGCGTAGCAGGACGCGGAAGGTGTGCCTGCCCGGCCGGTGGCCCCGGCGGCGGCAGGGAACGAGGCCTCGGGAGCAAAGCCCGAGGCGCTATGCCGCGGCGCGCGGCCGCGGAGCCTGGGGCAACGTCTTGGACCGGTTCCTTGAGGCGAGCGCGCATGACGGACGAAAAACCTTACGTCACCCCGGACATTGACAAACGCCAGCATCGCCGGGCGCGGCTGGTAACCCAGGTGCACTGCGAAGCGCTGGGGCGCGAGGATCTCCTGCTCACCCGCGACGTGAGCGTGGGCGGGCTGTTCGTCACCGCGCAGAACCCCTTTCCCCTGAACTCGGAAGTGGGCATTGCGCTGGCCTTGGCGAGCGGCCAGACGCCCATCAAAGCGCGCGGCAAGGTGGTCTATTCGCTCCAGGGCATGGGCATGGGCGTGCAGTTCAGCGAGTTGAGCGACGAGGGGCGCGCCCTCCTGCAGAAATTTGTAGACGAATCCGCCTGAATCCTGCCATCCTGATTTTCCATTCACGTTTTCGGGGGTGTGTATGAACCAGTTGCGATGGTTTGTGGGAGTGCTCTTGCTGGCGGCGCCGTTGGCGGCGCAACAATCGAAAGCCCCGCCGGCCACTCAGCTTGCGGCGCCCGCCCAGGCCGTGGCGCCTGCCACCTTGGGCCCCACGAGCGGCGAGATGACCGCCGCCCAGGTGGACGCGCTCATGGAGCAGGTGCGCTTTGCCGGCTATCGCATAAGCGATCTGCTCACCGACGTGCGGCCCGAACATTACAAGATGCCGGCCGCCGCGCGCGAATCTTTCGCGGTGTCGCTCGCCACCCTGCACGAGCAGCTGAAATCCCTCAAGGCTTGGCGCGAACAGTTCCAGAAGCGTCCCGACAGCATGTATCTGGGCTACGAGGTCTATGCGGCCATCAACGCCGCGCTGCCGCGGCTGGACGGCGTGGCGCGCACCGTCTCTTCGGCTTACAGTCCCAGCTACGGCGCGCAGTTCGACCAAGCCGCCGGACGACTGTTCGACTTGCAGCAAAAGCTGGGCGGTTATCTGGGATATCTGCTGCGCAACCAGGATCAGGTGGTGACGGCGCTGGAAAACAACCTGGCGAGCTGCCAGGGACAGTTGAGCGAGGCGATGCGCGGCCAGAGCGGGCGCGCTCGCGGCGTCCGCAACTCGCGGCCCCGGCGCCCTTACCGGCGCGTGGCAAAGAAGATTTCGAAGAGCAAAGAGAAGGGAAGCGCCGGCTCTTCTTCGACGCCTCCGCGTCCTTGAGGTTTCCCCCGGCGGCTACTGCGTCGCTTCCGCCAGGCTCTTGTCGATGGCGGCGAGCGCCGCGTCGGCGTCGGCTTTGGAGATATTGAGCGGCGGCGAGAGGCGAATGACGTTGGCGAATAGCCCGCCCTTGCCCACCAGCAGGCCGTTCGAGCGCGTGCGCTCCAGCACCCGCGCCGTCATCTCGGTGGCCGGCTCCTTGGTCTTGCGGTCCTTCACCAGCTCGAAGCCCTGCATCAGCCCCATGCCGCGCACGTCGCCGATCGAAGGGTGCTTCTTCGCGAGCGCCTCGAGGCCCTGGCGGAAGTGTGCTCCCACCGTCGCGGCGTTATCCATCAGCCGTTCTTCTTCGATCAGGCTGATGGTGGCGTGGGCCGCGACGGAAGTGACGGGGTTGCCCCCGAAGGTGGAGATGGTGAGTCCCTTGAAGGCGTCGGCCACCTCGGGGCGCGCCATGGTGCAGCCGACGGGCGTGCCGTTGGCCATGCCCTTGGCGCAGGTCATCATATCCGGCTCCACCTCCCAGTGCTCGATGCCGAACCACTTCTTGCCCCTGCGCCCGAAGCCCGTCTGCACTTCGTCGGAGATGAACACCCCGCCGTAGTTGCGCACGATGTTGGCGACAATCTTGAAGTAGCCGGGCGGAGGCGTGACCACGCCGCCCAATCCCTGGATGGTTTCGGCGAGCATGCCGGCCACCTGCCCGCTGGTCGACGTCTGGATGACCGACTCGACGTCCTTGGCGCAGTGGAGGTCGCAGCTCGGATAGGTGAGCCCGTAGGGGCAGCGGTAACAGTAGGGCCCCGGCGCCTGCACCACGCCGTAGGGCACCACGCCCGCCTTGCGCCAGGAGTGCAGCCCGGTCAGCGACTTGGCCAGTTGCGAGTGGCCGCTGTAGCCGTTGCGCAGCGCCAGAATCTCGTAG
>JBJKQV010000403.1:0-2870 GCA_046704985.1 Terriglobia bacterium | reverse complement strand
GTCCCCTGAGAGTCCCCGAAGAACTGGAGCTATTGGAAGTCAAAGCCTTAAGTGCTTAGGAATCTTGGCGTCCCCGGCGGGATTCGAACCCGCGTTACCGCCGTGAAAGGGCGGTGTCCTAGGCCGGGCTAGACGACGGGGACGGCATAAAGAAAGCAGGCAGTAGGCAGCAGGCAGGGAGCCGAGCACAACGGCGCACCACAAGACGGTCCGCTGCCGGCTGCTAGACCTTCCATCCTAGCAGCGGGCATTCGAAACTGTCAAACCTTCCGGCCGGGGCCGCAATCGTCGAAACGCAGGTCGGGCTGGGCGGGCTCGGGCGGCGCGGCGGAGGGCTCGGCGATGGCGGCCAGCTCCGGAAAGCGCCCGAGCAACACCTCGGGGACGCGCACGGGCCGCCCCGTGACCCGGTGGACGAGTTGGAGGGCGTTGGCGACCGCCTTGCCCTCAAAGTGGTTGTTGGTGATCACGAAGGTGGCCTGTGCCTGCTCGGCGATGCGCCGAATGCGTTCCGCCCAGGGTTCGAGCTCTTCCGGCTTGTAGAGGTAGTTGTAGCGTTCCTCGGGGTGCTCGCCGGAGCTGAACCACTGTTCGTAGTTGCGCCCGTGCAGGCGCACGTAGCCGATCCCGCTCTGCGGGATGGAGTGCTCGCTGGGCGCCAGCGACCGCCCGATCACCGGCTGATCGATGTTGCAGAACCCCACCCCCAACCCGTTCAACATGCGAAAAACCTCCGGTTGGTTCCAGGAGGCGTGGCGCACTTCCATCACCAGGGGGTACTCGACGAACTGCATGATCAGCCCGCCCAGGTACTCGCGGTTCTCCTTGCCGTACTTGAACGACCAGGGAAACTGCATGAGCACGGCGCCCAGGCGTCCGGCGCCGGCCAGCGGGTTGAGGGCTTCTTTGAAAGTTTTCTCGTCCTGGCGGCTGGCGCGGCGCTCGTGCGTGAAGCGCTGCCAGAGCTTGACGGTGAACTGGAACTGCGGGTTGTGCTCGACGCGCCGCACCCAGTCGCGGCTCAGGCGCGCGGCGGGAGGATGGTAAAAGGACGTATTGATTTCGATGGTGGAAAAAAACTGCGCCAGGTACTCGGCGGCGTGGAAGCCGTGGGGTTTGCGCGACGGGTAGACGATTCCATCCCAGTCGGGATAGGACCAGCCGGCGGGGCCGAAGCGGATTGGGGATTCGCGAGGGGCCGCCATGCCATTCGCCTTTTCTTCGCTTTCAAGTCTAGCGGCCTTCCGCGGGCAAGTCAAGCGTCCCGCGCGGCGCTTCCGATTTGCCCGCTCCGTACCATTCGGGATAGAATCCGCATTCAGCTTTTTGAGCGGCCCGCAAGGCGAGCCGCGGGCATCCCCGGAAAGGCAGGCCAAGATGACGGCAGAATGGAGCGGACCGCTGAAGATTCGCGCGGCGCGCGTGGAAGACGCCAAGGAGATCGCGCGCATTTACAACCAGGGCGTGCAGGACCGCACGGCGACCTTTGACGACGCCTACGTGACCCCCGAGGAACGCTACCTCTGGTTGGTGGCGCGCCCGGAGCGCTACCCGGTGCTGGTGGCCGAGGTGCAGCACACGCTGATGGGATGGGCGTCGCTTTCACCCTATAGTCCGCGGCATTGCTACGACGGCATCGCCGACCTTTCCATCTATATCGAGCGTAGCCTGCGCGGCCACGGGGTGGCGCAGGAACTGATGAAGGGCATGCAGGAGGCGGCGCGCGACAAAGGTTTCTTTAAGCTGGTGGGACGCGTCATCGCCGACAACCAGCCCGCCCGCAAGCTCTGCCAGATGATGGGCTGGAAGGAAGTGGGCGTGCACGAAAAGCACGGCCGGCAGGCCGGCGCCTGGCACGACCTGGTGCTGGTGGAATTCCTGATCCCCGAAAACATCGGGTAGCCGAGCGACGCCTCGCCAACATCGGAACAACGCCGTGAAAAGAACCTGAAAAATCAAACATCTCACGCCCAGGCACAAAGGCGCGGAGTGGGGACAAGCATCGGAAGGCTTGGCGACTTGGCGAGAGAATATTGATCTTGCCGTAACTTGGATGGCGCCGAGCTCCGCGCGCTACCCGGGAAAATCGCATGCAAAAGCTTCGACTGGTGGCTGCCGTTTTGTTGCTCGCCCTCGCCGGCGGCGTGGCGCGGGGGCAATCTGCGGCCGGGAGCGCGGCCGACAAGGTCCCGGGCCGCCAGACGCTGCTCTTTGTCGGCGACATCATGCTTTCGCGCGGCGTGGGCGAGCGCATGCGCGCCAAGAACGATTGGGATTATCCCTTCGAGAAAATCGCTCCCACCCTGCACGCCGCCGACCTGGCGTTTGCCAACCTGGAGTGTCCGGTCTCCGACCGGGGGCGCAACCGGCACCACCTCTATTCTTTTCGCGCCGACCCGCGCGCCATCCAGGGGCTGAAGTACGCGGGCTTCGACGTGCTGAGCCTGGCCAACAATCACGCCTTCGATTGGGGCCCCGGGGCGCTGATGGATACGGTGCGCCGGCTGCGCGCGGCGGGCATCGTTCCCATCGGCGCAGGGAAGAGCGACCGCAAAGTTCACTATCCCGTGATCGTAAACCTGCACGGGGTGCGGCTGGCGTTCCTGGCCTACGTGGACATCGCACCGCGCGACGCCACGGCGCGCGCCGACCGCGCGGGCGTCGCCTGGCTCGATCCGCCGCGCGTCATGGCCGACATCCGCCTGGCGCGTTACCTGGCGGACGTGGTGATCGTTTCCGTGCACTGGGGCATCGAGTACACGCGCCGGCCGCTGCGCCGCCAGGTGCGCTGGGCGCACGAGATGATCGATGCCGGCGCCGACCTGGTGGTGGGCGGCCACCCGCACGTGGTGCAGCCGCTCGTGTACTAC
>JBJKQV010000402.1:0-10388 GCA_046704985.1 Terriglobia bacterium | reverse complement strand
TCCTTCCAGGTCTTGATCTGGCTGATTGAACACGCCGGACAGGTCGTCACACGTGAGGAACTAAAACGCAAGCTCTGGCCCCACGAGGTGTTCGTTGACTTCGACAAAAGCCTGAACACCGCGGTGGCGCAGTTGCGCGAGGTACTGGGCGATTCGGCCGAACATCCGCGCTTCATCGAGACCCTGCCCCGGCGCGGCTATCGCTTCATCGCTGAAGTGCAGACCCGCCGCCCCGCCGCGGCAGGGCGGGAATTGCGCCGAGCGCGGCTGATCGCCCTTCCGTTCTTGAACTTGAGCGGGGACGCGGCGCAGGAATACCTGAGCGATGCGCTGACGGACGAGGTCATCACGGCGCTGGCAAATCTGGCGCCGGAGCGCCTGGCGGTAATTGCCCGCACCACCGCCATGCACTACAAAGGCAGCCAAAAGGATGTGGCGGCAATCGACCGGGAGCTCGGCGTGGACTATGTGGTGGAGGGGGCACTCCACCACGCCGGAGAACAGGTCGCCGTCAACGTGCAACTCATCCGAACCAGCGACCAGGTGCACGTGTTCGCCAGGCGATACGAGGCGGACAGGAGCGATATTTTCCGCATGCTGAGCTCTCTCGCGCAGGACCTCGCCGCCCACATCGACGTCCCCGGGGTCGCCGGGCAAACCCGCGAAGGCTTGCCACCGGCGCGCAGCAAAAGGAAACCCACCGGGAATCCCTCGGCCTACAACGAATACATACAAGGACAGTACCTTCTCCAGCGGGGAACTCGCGAGGCGATCGCGGGAGCCAGGAAGCACTTCGAGGACGCGATCAAGCGCGACCCCGAGTTTGCGCTGGCCCACATCGCCCTCGCGGACCTCTACTCGTGGCTCGGGTACGGCGGCTACGTGCGTCCCAAAGATGCCTTCGCCATCGGCATCACTTACGCGCTCAGGGCGGTGGAGATTGACGACACGCTCGCCGAAGCCCACGTTGTCCTCGCCGAATACCACAAGCAGCTTGCTTACAACTGGCCGGCGGCCGAGCGTGAAATGGCCAGGGCGCTGGAACTCAGTCCCGCTTCGCCATTCGTAAAGTCCCGCCATGCCGTGGTGGTTCTCATGCCGCATAACCGCATGGACGAAGCCGTCGCTGAAATGCGGGCCGCCCTCGAATCCGATCCCCTCTCCGGCTTCTCGCGCGCCTGGCTTGGGGTCATCCGGCTCCTCCGGCGAGATTACGATCAAGGCATCGAGGAAGCGCGCGCCCTGCTGGGACTGGAACCTGCCTCCTGCTGGCCCCACTTCATCATCGGCGCCGCCTACCGGCAGAAATACGTCGACGCCTTGGCGGCGGGAGACTCGAGGCCCGAGCTCGCCGCCGAAGCTATTGCTGAGCATAGGAAGGCTCACCAATTGGCGCCGGCAACCGACTTTCTTCTCGGATGGTTGGGCCTCGCCCTGGGAGTGTGTGGAAGGAAGGACGAAGCGCGCGCGGTGCTCGAGCAACTCCAGCAATGCGGGCATTACACGCTCCCCACCAACTTCGCGCACGTCTACCTCGGCCTCGGGGAGATTGACGCTGCGTTCGAATGGCTCGATCGCGCGGTCGAAGAGCGCGACCAGTTAATCATGCCCATCCTCAGCTACGCCCACTATGACCCCGTTCGCCGTGACCCGCGCTTCGCCGCTTTGCTGCGTAAGATGAACCTCGGCTGACCCGCAGGTCCCAGCAAGTCCTCTCTTGTGAAATTGCACGCCTGCATTCGGATGATTTGCGCTTAGCCAGCCTGTTTCGCGCCAATCCTGAGTAACCACAGCACGTGTGATTCTCAAAAGTAAATGAATGTAAGTAGCAGGAAGTGGAAATAGCTGGCGAGAGGTGGTGAAAGCTTGAAAGTAAAGGGCTTGAGGTTAGGGGCGGCGTATCGCCTGTATCCACAGTCTTTGCTATAAATCGCGTGGAATTTGCAGACTTTGTGCGAAACTCTCCGACGGAAGACTCACCACCCGTTCCTGCCAAAACACCCCCGACCCAGGCTCCCAAAAGGGGAGCTCACTTTCCAGAAATACTTGCTGGAGTCCCCCCGATGGACTTCCCTTCTCGCCTCCCTGAGTCCTGCTGCCAGCGATGGCGCATGACAAGACAATTCTCTGCCGGGCGGCCCTTGCGATGTGCTCCTTTTTCAAGAAGCGCGAGTATTCGGACCTTACAGGATCAAGAAACTGAGGCACTACCCCAGCCTTTGCAGACTTTGCCTGTGATAAGATTACGGAGCGTGTCGGAGAATCCGGTACAGTCCTCTAGCGGGGTAAAGAATGCACTTTATACTTGACGGTGATCCTGGCCACGACGACATGGTGACAATCTTTTTGGCGGCGAAGCACGTGGACGTCGTTGGCATCACGACAACCCACGGCAATCAATCGCTCGAAAAGACCACCCTTAACGCCCGGAAATGCGTGGAACTGGGTGGGTTGACAGACATCCCGATCGCGAAGGGGATGCCTCGTCCTCTCGTGAATGCACCCCGCTATGCTCCCGAAATCCACGGTCTTAGTGGACTTGACGGCGTCGAGCTTCCGCCGCCTTCGGTGAAATTGCATCCTCTGCACGCTGTCGATTTCATCATAGAGCAGAGCCACAAATACGACGACCTGGTTCTTGTTCCGACAGGTCCGTTGACCAACGTAGCATCCGCGCTCATCAAGGATCCGAGTCTTACCGAGCGTATTAAGGTTATCTCTCTGATGGGTGGCTCAATGACATACGGCGGCTCAACTCCTGCTGCCGAGTTCAACATTTACGTGGATCCGGAAGCGGCGGATGTGGTATTTCGAAGTGGTGTCCCCCTGAAGATGTTCGGGCTCAATGTTACGCGCCAAGCTTCCGCGACCGTTGAGCGTCTCGACAGGATCCGGGCGATCGGAACGACCTTCGCTCACACGGTGGCTGATCTGCTCGAGTTCTACCGTCGGTCGCTCCACAACGTTTACGGCCTCGAGGGAGCGTCTATCCATGACCCACTGGCCATCGCTGTCTTCGTTGCCCCCGAGCTCTTCACACTCCGTCCGATGAACGTTCAAATCGAGCTAAACGGCAAGCTCACGCGCGGCATGACTGTGTGCGACTATCGCCACATCCACGGTTCCGGAGCCGATATCAAGGGCGTAAGCGGGATCATCCGCGGTGAACCGGCCAATTGCGAAGTTGCAGTCGCCATGGACGTCGATGGCTTTTTTGATCTCCTCAACAAAACGATTGCAATGTACAACTGAGCAGGAAGCACAGCAACATAATGGCTTGCGAGTTTCCCTATAGTTTCCACGATACAGAACTCTCCGGCGGATGAAAGACCAGCCATTTAGATCGAAGCGATGACGCAAAGGGGGTGCCCATGGCACGCCGAGAAGACCTCGTAGTGACTTTTAACGGCCAGCAACTCGCCCTTATCGACCAGTTCGTCGTAAACCGGGGCCTTGCAGCGAGTTATGAGGCCGCTGTCCAGCGCGCTCTCGACGAGGCGCCTGATGTGGATACCGGTGGGCCAACGCGCTCGTGCTCGCCACAGACGCCCGTAGATCGGCAAGTTCTCGAACAACACACCCTACAGCCGGGTACCGGCAAGTGCGTGGTGGTGCCCAAAGGAAAGATTCTGCGTGTCCAGCAAATCGAGGGCGGGCAGTGCGTGGACTTTAACTGCTATAACTTGGCCAACCGCAATGAGGTTCACCAGGTAGGCCGGACACGAAGCATTCATGGGCTCAGTCCCATGGCCGGGGATATGCTGTGGTCTAAAACACCGTGGGAGCGACCGTTAATGTTCATCCTCGCCAGCAATGCGGTGACCGACACACTCTATCCCCCCTGCAGCGCCCTGCTGTATAACCTCTTCTATCAATCCAATCGGCACACGAACTGCCAGCAGATCCAGGCCGAGGCCCAGCGTGAGTACGGGCTGGCCGCGCATCGGGTTCACGAATCGCTCAATCTCTTCATGCATGTGGTGGTTCACGAGGGAGGCCTATCGGAGATTGTGCGCAATGGTTCCCGCGCGGGTGATTTTATCGATCTTTATGCCCTCGTCCACATACTGGCGATCCCCAATGTTTGCGGCGACGATTACGGCAAAACAAATAACTTCCGGCTGAAACCCGTTCGCGTGCAGGTCATGGAGGCGCTTGCGGCGGACCATGCCGCCGCCTCCTCCGCCGTCGGAGAATTCGAGGGAATTAGGCCCTTCGTCGAACCCCGCGATCCCGATGCCTCCCCCTTAACACGCGATCCAAGTTATCGGGCCGCGTTCCCCTTCGTCCCATTGGAAATGCGCGAGGTTACGGTCGCACTCACTCCGGGCCGATTCGACCGTCTTCAAGCAATTCGCGATCGCGATTTGTACGGGGACGATCTGGGTGCCGCCCTGCGTGACGTGATGATGGCTTGGATCGACCGCAATATCCGAGTTTACTGCGCCCTGGGTGGTGGGCGGTCGCCATCGCAACCGGCGTCGCAGGCGACCTAGCGAACAGGGATCGACCGCCGCCGGCCGGGTCGGCGGACGTTGGCGATCACCTCATCCGTGGACTTGACGTTGCCAAAATATCGCCCGACCGCTTGAAGTGTTGCATTGTGCGCCGTATCAGTCTCGGCCGCTGTTGCGTCGGATACGAAGATAACCTCGTAACCCAGCATGTAAGCGTCCCGTGCGCTGCTCTCGCAACATACGTCCGTCAGGGTCCCGGTTATGACCACCGTCACTATTCCCGCTGACTTGAGAGCTTCGTCAAGCGGCGAAGATATCGGCAGGAAAGCGCTGTAGCGATACTTGTCCATCACCTCGTCGCTGGGATGTCGGTCTAGCCGAGTATCCAGCGCGTGGCCCGGTGAATCAGGATGCAGACTATCGAGGGCGAGCTTGTCCAGGGGATTGTTTGCCTGCCACCGCGGTAAGGCGTGAGGACCTTCTTCCACGACGGTGTGTCGGGTATACACGATTTTCGATTCAGCATCCCGCAGAACGGCAGCGAGGCGGTTGACGTTGGGGATGACGTCGGCGGCGTGGGGACCGTACGCCGGGTAACCGGGCTCGGTGAAACTGACCTGCAGATCGATCACGAGGAGCGCCGTGCGAATTGCCTCAATGCCCTTGGCCGAGGGGCCGCGCCAAATTTGCAGAGTCTCAGGTAACGTTTCAACATGATTCATAAGGATAGCCTCCATCACGGGGCCCCGACTGTTCTCCACAACGCGGCTTTGGACGATGCAGCCGATGTCGAAAGAGCCCGGACGGCGCGATCTCGTTGCTCATTAACATAAGGTACGCCGCCAGGAAGATAACAGTCAACATATGGGGCGGCAAAACATTCGTCGTTCTTCTTGACGACACCGCCTGGCCGGCGAGGATGGCCGGGCCGGGCGGAGTGCCAAGGTCAGAAACAGTGACCCGGGCTCCGACTGGGCTGGAGATGCCGCCAAGGTCCGAGCCCGGGGTCACTCCTCCACGAGGAAGCCGCGCGGGTTACTTCCTCAGATGCCGGATGCGAATCCTGTCTATCGGATGGCACCGAACCCATGTTCCCGCCCTTGGCTCAGGTCAGAAACAGGGCTACGATCGCCGCCGTGAGATAATTGGCCAAAGTGCCGGCCAGCAACGCCAGGAAGCCCAGGCGGGCCAAGTCGTGCTTGCGTGAAGGCGCAAGACTTCCGACCGTCCCGATCTCGATTCCGACGGAAGTAAAATTCGCAAATCCGCAGATGGCGTAAGTGGCGATGGAATAGGAACGCGCAGCAATGTGTCCTTTGAGTGGGCCGAGCATCGAGAAGGCGACGAATTCATTGATGACCAGTTTGGTGGCCATCAGGTTGCCCACCGCCATGGCGTCGTGCCACGGCACCCCCAGCAGCCAGGCGACAGGCGCCATGCCATAGCCGAACAGAGTTTGCACGCTCGTATGCGCATGAACCAGGATGCCGTTAAAGAGCGCGACCAGGCCGATGAAAGCCACCAGCATGGCGGCAATGGCCAGAACGAGATACAGCCCGTCGGTCACCCCGTGGGCGAGGGCGTCCAGAATGTTGACGTCGTGCTGCTCGACCTGGATCTTCACTTCTCCGGCCGTGACCGGACTTCCGGTTTCAGGCAAGAGCATCTTGGAAATCATAATTGCTCCCGGCGCGGTCATCACCACGGCAGTCAGCAAGTCGCGCGGAGCGGCCCCGAAAAGCACGTAGGCGCCCAGCGTGGACCCGGAGGTGAAGGCCATCCCCGCGGTCATGATGGTCAGCAATTCCGAATCGGTGAGCTTGTCCAGAAAGGGACGGATGACCAGGGGGGCTGCCACGAGGTCCGTCATGGTGTTCGCCGCAACGTCCAGCGATTCCGCGCCGCTGGTGCCGAAAAGCTTATACATGACTTTAGCCGCCCACTGCACCATTACCGGCAGGACACCAAGGTAATAGAGCATTGAGAAAACTGCCGCAACATAAATGACCATCGGGAGCACGGCGAAAGCATAAATTAACCCCTGCTTGCCGTGCGGGTTTCCCAGCACGGGCCCAAAAACGAATTCCGAGCCGGCGAAGGAATAATCCAGAAACGCCAAGGTTGCCCGGGAGAGTTTCTGCATCAGCCAGTAGCCGACCCCCGTCCGGAGAACTATCAGCGCTATCAGGATTTGCAGGCCGAACGCCCGGGCTACAAGGCGCCAGGAAATGGCCCGGCGGTTCTTGGAGAAAAGAAGGATGATGCCGGCGATGAAAGCAATGCCGAGGAGAGAAACTGGATGGTCCATGATGAACGGTCAGTTGTCCGTTGTCAGTTTCCAGCTATCTGCCTTTAGCGCACATCGTGGCCTGCCCGGGTTTTGGTGCCAACTGAATTGAGACAGTCTACCTCAGTAACCGGCCTGGCGGTTCTTATACCACTTCTAGGGCGAGTTCTCGGCTCTTCTTTCCCCGCGACCAAGCATCCCGATTCGGAGTTTTCGCATTTAGTCTGCATATTTCTCACAAACTCTGACTCCCCGCATTATTACCCCCTGAGTTGATAGATCGGGACCGTCGCCAATCCAAGCGGGCGCGCTTCAATGGCGTTTCAGCACGCGATGAGCATCGGTTCGCGCCATGGCCCACGAGGCGCCTTTCAGAATCTCTCTTCCCTCATCCACCTCAGTACCTCGTCCACGACCCGGAAATGCTCCTGAGGGTTCTTCTCAAACCGGCGCGCAAGGGTGCAGGCATTCACCTCCAGCGGGATACTGTCGTAGCTTCCTCCCGCGAGGAACCCCTTGACGTAGAGCTCTGAAAATCGCGGAACCCCAAGCTGGCGATACTGTTCGACGTGAACCAGTTCGTGGAACAAAAGGCTGCGGGTGAAAGCCTGGTGCGACACCACGACATCGTAGAAAGTGATGGCCGCCATCCGGGAAAAATCCGGCAGGTTCGAGAACCCCATGCCCGACAGGAACGGGTAGAAGAGTGGATTTTCCACCCGCGAGCCGTGCAGCACGAGAACACGCACCGTGTCGAGCACCTGGGGCTGGAAAAAGCCCGCCATCGCTGCCTTCTGAGCTGCGGTGAGGAGTGCCGCTTGCGGAGAGAACTTGTCTCGATGGGTGGCGAGGTACTCCGAAACGAGACGGGAAATTTGCAGGATTTGATCAGGATTGAGCTGTGTTTGGTCCATGGCTTATTGTGCCCACAGGTATGGAGTCCCTCCGCACCTTGTCCGGCCGGGGGTTTCGGTACCCAGCGGATTGAGACAGTCTACATCCACCCGTTTCCAGGCCTCGCGGTTTTCCCTTGACTTTCGCTTTTTCTTCGCCTATAGTGGTTGGCGCCGGGACAAGGGGGTACGCCGCCGGGGTGGGGAATGGCCATGCGACCAGTGCGAAAGAACGGTGCGGCAGTGAGCGGCTCGGTGCGCTCTGGTGCGCCTGGTATCACTGCGACGCGCCCCTGGCAGTTGCCGGCGCGCGGGCTGGCGGTCTTTTACGGCGCCGGTGAGGTGGCGCGGCTCAGCCACTATTTTCTTCCCCGCCTGCTGGCGGCGGGCGAGCGCGTGCTGATGCTCGACGGCGCCAACGCCGCCGACCCGCGTCTGCTGGCGCGCTTCGCCCGCGAGCGCGGCGTGGACTTCCAGGTCTTCAGCCGGCGCGTGCAGATCGCCCGCGCCTTCACCTGCTTTCAGCTCAGCGAGCTGATCCGGCGCGTGCCGCGCTTTCTGGCCGATTTTCCGGCGCCGGTGCTGATGGTCACGGCGCTTCCCGATCTCTACTTCGACGAGGACGTGCGCGACGGAGAAGCGCGCACCGCCTTCGAGCGCGCGCTCGCGGACTTGCGCCGCTGCTGTCGCGGCGGCGCTCTCATCGCCGTACGGCGCGTGGCGGTTTTTTCCTCGGCGCCGGATTTCGTTCCCTCGCCGGCACGGCGGCGCTTTTTCGAGCGCCTCTGCGCGGCGGCGGAGGAAGTCTGGAAATTCGATCTGCGCCCCGACTTGCGGCCGCAGCTTTTTTGCGAGCGCCGCCAGGAAGCAGCGCTTCTGACTTCCGACTTCTGCTTCCGAGGTGCCTGATGGGCCGCACGATTGCCACTTTCCGCCAACTGATCGAGCAGGAGCTTGCCAACTGGGAGCGGGTTTTCGGCCGCGCCCTGCGCCAGGAAGAACGCGCCCACCTGGAAGCGATGTTCAATCGCGTGCGTCTCTACGCGCAGGCCTGCACCTACGAATTTCCCGTGCACGCCATGGACGCCATCAACGTCGCCATCGCCCTCGACCACGAAACGCGCCTGCGCGCCCTGGAAACTCTTTTGGGGATCAACCTCGATGCTCAGTGGATGGCTCCTCGATCTCTACCCCTCGCCCGAAGGCATGACCCTGTGGGTGATCCCGAGTGAGGGAGGAAAGCGCCTGTGCCTGCTGGACCGCGCCTTTGCGCCCTGCTTCTACGTGCACGGTCCGGAGGCGCGCCTGCGGCGGCTGGCGCCGCGCCTCGCCGGCCGCGCCGCCTGCGCGCTGACCGAGCGCTCCAGTCTTTGGGACGCGCACCCACTGCGCGTGCTGCGCGTCACGGTCCGCCGCCCCAGCGACTTCCGGGCGGTGGTTGGCCGCGCGCGCCGGCTCGAGCCTTACCTCACCTTCTTCAACTCCGACCTCATGCTCGAGCCGCTCTATTGTTGGCAGAAGAATGTTTTCCCGTTTGCCAAAGTCGAAGTGGACGTAAGGGTGGGTTTCAAACCCGCCCCCACTGACGCACCGCTGGAAGTTTGCGCCATCCGCTGTCGCGACGACGAGTGGGCGGTGGATTACGAACTGCCGCCGCTGCGTGTGCTGCGCGCGCGTCTGGAAGGTTTGGGAAACGTGGACCCTCAGCACGGCCGCCGCGGCGCCCTGGAAGTGGCCGTGGACGACGACGGCTGGCGGGTGCTCGACGACTCGGAAGAGCCCGTGGCGCACGGCTTCGAGCGCCTGCTGCGCGCTCACGACCCCGACCTGATCGTCACCGAGTGGGGCGACTCGACGCTTTTTCCCGGACTGCTGCGCCAGGCGGCGCGCGCGCGGCTGGACCTTTCGCTCAATCGCGATCCCGCCTACGGCCCTCGCGTCGAGCGCTCCCGCCCGCGCAGCTATATGAGTTACGGGCGGATTCTTTTCAAGGAAAGCGCCGCCACGCTGCGCGGCCGCCTGCACGTGGACACGCGCAATTCCTTCATCGCCGACCAGTGCCGACTGGAAGGTTTGTGGGAGCTGGCGCGGCTGACCAAGCTTCCCGTGCAGTACGCGGCGCGCACCACCACCGGCACCGGCATCTCCTATCTGCAGATGGAGCAGGCCTGGCGCGACGGCACGCTCATCCCCGAGCAGAAGGCGGAGCCCGAAACTCCCAAGCACCCCGACGAATTGCTGCGCGCCGACCGCGGCGGGCTGGTCTTTCCGCCCCGCCTGGGCTTTTTCGAGAACATCGCGGAGTTGGATTTCGTCAGCGAATTTCCCAGCATTATGGCGCGCTTTAACGTTTCGCCCGAGACGGTCAACTGCCCCTGCTGTCCGGACGCGCCGCGCGTGCCCGAGCTCGGCTACCGCGTCTGCCGGCGGCGGCGTGGCATCACCAGCCGCGTGGTCGAGCGGCTGATTGCCAAGCGCGGCGAGTTCAAGCGCCGAATGAAGAAGCCGGGATTCGGGGAACAGCTCGTTGCGACTCCCGACTCCCGACTCCCGACTCCCGATTCTTCCATCCCGAACCCTGCCGGCGCAGGCAGGTCCGAACCCCGAACTCCGGACCCCGAGAGTTACGGCTTGCGCCGCGCCTCGCTCAAATGGCTGCTGGTCTGCTGTTTCGGTTACACGGGGTACAAGAACGCGCGCTTCGGCAAGATCGAGGCGCACGAGGCCATCAACGCCCTGGCGCGCGAGACC